>JBIOVO010000095.1:0-61744 GCA_044867735.1 Pyrinomonadaceae bacterium
TTCGCACACCGGCGGAAACATCGGCATCATCGGCTTGGGAGCGGGCGGGCAGGTCAGTTACTCAAGACCCGGCGAGCATTGGACTTTCTACGAGATCAATCCCGCGGTCGTGTCGATCGCGAAATCACCGGAATACTTCCGCTATCTAAGCGACTGTGCCAGCGCGCCGGTCGACATCATACTCGGCGACGCACGCCTGAAACTCCACAACGCCAAAGACCAATCTTACGACTTGCTCGTGATGGACGCCTTTAGCAGCGACGCGATTCCAATGCACCTACTGACGCAACAGGCGTTGGATCTTTATCTTTCGAAACTTGCGAACGACGGTATGCTGGTCTTTCACATTTCGAACCGGAATCTCGAGCTGACCGAGGTGATTGCGGATCTGGCGAAGAGCCGGAACCTAAGTGGTATTTCATTGCTCGATATGGAGCCGGCGAAACCAGGCGGAAAAGATCCCGCGCATTGGGTAGTGATGGGGCGGAATAGCGCAGACTATGGAGAACTTGCTAACGATCGACTCGCTCAGCCTCTCGTTAGCGAGAACGCTGATGATGTTTGGACAGATGATTTCTCGAATATTCTGAGCGTGTTCAAGTGGAACAAAGTTAAATAGGTCCTATAGGACCAATAGGACCTATAACAAAACTCGCCTAAACCGGCGGGCCTTCGCTCGCGTCAAACTCATCCATATCCTTTGTCCAGGCGCCGCTGATGCGGCTCTGAAGCAAACGCACACAGCGATTCCAGCGCAGGATGGCGTCGTCGTTGTCCGCCGGTCTGATTTTCTCCGCCTCTTCAAAGCATCTCATGGCTGCTTCGAACGTGGGCGTGACGGTGTGAGGTGGCAAACCCGCGCGTAGTTGCGCCTTTGCTTTTCGCTCCTGAAGAATTCCGGTGTAGTAGGCACGCTCGTAATCGCTGCTCAGCGAATTAAAGATGCGGCCCGCTTCTGCATACCGGTCAGACATGCCGCCGCTAAACTGATCGGTGATCGCGAGGCCAAGCAGGCGCAGTG
This sequence comes from Pyrinomonadaceae bacterium, assembly GCA_044867735.1. Classification (GTDB taxonomy): domain Bacteria; phylum Acidobacteriota; class Blastocatellia; order Pyrinomonadales; family Pyrinomonadaceae; genus PSRF01. Next base: position 1,022 of record JBIOVO010000095.1, read on the forward strand.
CGTTTTGATGCTCCGGGTCCTGGTCGAGTATGTCGCGGCAGATCGACTCGGTCTCACCCGGTTCGTTTAGATAGCGATAAAGCTCCGCCTTCGAGATCGCTTCATTGAACCCGGCACGCGAAATTGGTTTCAGTTTGTATTCCATGATCATTGCCCTCTCAACTTCTTCAAGAACCATCGGACCGGATCGTAATAATCGTCAACCACCCGCTCCTTCAGAGGAATGATTGCGTTGTCGGTGATGTGAATATCCTCCGGACAAACTTCGCTGCAACACTTCGTGATGTTGCAGTAACCAACACCGAGATCTTCTTTCAACAACCTGGTGCGCGACACGCCATCCAGCGGATGCATCTCCAAACCCGCGATCCGAACGAAAAACCGCGGCCCACCAAATTGATCCTGCCGCGAATGGTCCCGCAACACGTGACATACGTTCTGACACAGAAAACACTCGATACACTTCCGAAACTCCTGCACCCGATCGACGTCGCGCTGATCCATCTTCCACTCGACATTCTCACGCGGCGTGAATGGCGGAATCTTCTTGTTCACCTGGTAGTTCCACGACACATCGGTGACGAGATCCTTGATCACAGGAAAACTCTTCATCGGCTGGACAGTTATGGGCTCGTTAATCGGCAATGAGTCGAGGCGCGTTTTGCACGTCAGGCGTGGACGTCCGTTAACCTCCGCGGAACACGAACCACACTTCCCCGCTTTGCAGTTCCAACGCACTGCCAGATCCGGCGCCTGATGGCCCTGAATGTAGTGCAACGCATCAAGCACAACCATTCCGGGCGCGATCGGGACCTGGTAGTCAACGAACTCGCTCCTCAGCTTATCGCCGCGAAAGATTTTGAATGTTGCTTCAGCCATGATGTGCTTTTGACAGGATTACAGAATTCTCGAGATTAAGAAGTCAATCCTGAAAATCCTGCAGTCATGTAATTAATGCCTTCAACTCAGCCGGCATCTCCTCAACCGGCACTTGCTTCAATCGCATGCCACCGCCGTCGCTCACAACCACGTTGTGTTGTTTCGCCCACACATCGTCGTAGTTCGGAAAATCGATCCGGCTATGTGCGCCGCGACTCTCTTTGCGCGCTTGTGCACTCAGCGCCACCGCTTCGGACACCGTCAACATCGACTTCAAGTCGCGCGCGAGATGCCAACCCGGATTGAACAATCTCGAGCCCTCAACCTTTACTCGCGCCGCACGCTCTTTCAAGCCATCCAATTCGCCAAGCCCCTTTTTTAAATCATCCTCATTGCGAAAGATCCCAACGTAACTCTGCATCGTCTCTTCCAGTTCGCGATGAATTTGATAAGGACTATCGCCGCCGCTTCTCTCAAACGGCTCGAGCAGTTCGCGCGTTGCTTCCATCACCTGCTGCGCATCGACCTCACCCGCGCCGCTTTGGTTAGCGTGCTGCGCCGCTGCTAGCCCGGCCCGTTTCCCAAACACCAGCAGATCTGAAAGCGAGTTTCCTCCGAGTCGATTTGCGCCATGAAGGCCCGCGGCAGCTTCACCGGCTGCGAACAATCCCGGCAGCGTGGTCTGCGCCGTTTCGGCATCGACGCGAATTCCGCCCATCATGTAATGACAGGTTGGGCCAACTTCCATCGGTCCCTGAGTGATATCGACGTCGGCGAGCTCCTTAAACTGGTGATACATGCTCGGCAGTTTTTTCTTCACATACTCCGCCGGCTTGTGGGAGATATCGAGATAAGCGCCGCCGTGCTCCGTGCCACGTCCTTCACGCGCTTCGGTATAGATCGCGCGCGCCACCACGTCGCGGGTCGAGAGCTCCATCTTCTCCGGATCGTAACGCTCCATGAATCTCTCGCCGTCTTTGTTGCGCAGGACGCCGCCTTCGCCTCTCACAGCTTCAGTAACCAGAATTCCCTGCACACCCGGCGGCCAGACCATTCCGGTCGGATGAAACTGCACAAACTCCATGTCCATCAGCTCGGCGCCGGCCTCATACGCGAGCGCCATCCCGTCGCCGGTGTACTCCCACGAGTTCGACGTGATGCGCCACGCCTTTCCGATCCCGCCAGTCGCAATCACGATCGACTTCGCTTTGAAGACCACAAAACGTCCAGTCTCGCGCCAGTAACCAAGCGCGCCGGAAACGCGTTCGCCATCCTTGAGCAACTTCGTGATGGCGCACTCCATGTAAACGTCGATGCCGAGATGAACGCCGCGATCCTGAAGCGTGCGAATCATCTCGAGACCGGTGCGATCGCCCACGTGACAGAGACGCTTGTACGTATGTCCGCCGAAAGCGCGTTGGAGAATGTCGCCGGAGCTGGTGCGATCAAACAACGCGCCCCACTGTTCCAATTCGCGCACACGCTCGGGAGCTTCCTGCGCATGAATCTGGGCCATGCGCCAGTTGTTGAGAAACTTTCCGCCGCGCATCGTGTCGCGAAAGTGCGTGCGCCAATCGTCGGCGGTATCCACGTTCGCCATCGCCGCCGCGATACCACCTTCGGCCATGACCGTGTGTGCCTTGCCCAGCAGAGATTTGCACACGACTCCGACACGCGCGCCCTGCCCAAGCGCTTCGATTGCCGCCCGCAGTCCTGCTCCGCCCGCGCCGATGATTAAGACATCGTGTTCGTGAGTTTCGAACTTTTCGTTCACAGTAGTCTCAAATCCTGGATCGAACCACTTGCGACTAACCGTATGTAAAGATCAGCGAGACCAACCGAAAACAAGCTCAGCCATGCGAACAACATGTGGCGCTCGTTGAGAAAACTTAGACCACGCCAGGCTGTGTGCCTTGGTCCACCAAACGAAACACATGAAAAGCAATCAACTTTGCCGCCGACGATGTGTCGCAGCGAGTGACATGAAAACGTATAAAGAGTTAGCAGTGTTATGTTGGCGGTGAGCACGAGCGAGCCGACGCCGATTCCGAATCGACCATTAAAAAAGAATGCGTGAATCGCGTCGTACCAAAGGATGATTAGGAAAATGAGAGCAACGTAGAGAAAGTATCGATGCAGGTTTTGCAGGATGAAAGGGAAAGCTGTTTCGCCGCGATACTTATGTCCGCGTGCTTCACCGACGGCGCATGCAGGCGGATCGAGAAAGAACGCGCGATAGTAGGCCTTGCGATAGTAGTAGCAAGTGGCGCGAAAACCCAGTGGCGCCCAAAGGATCAGAATGGCCGGCGAGAGTGGCCACCACGACGGTTTGATGAGTGGTGAATAGAACGGAGAAAGATACGGACCCCATTCGTAATGCTGATTTTCGAAGGCGCGCCAGGTGGCGTAAACGCTGAAGGCGCCGAGGACGAGGACGACGGGCAGGATTTCGAGCCACCACATATCGCGACGCATTGACGCGCCGAGACGTCCACGTTGGATTGCGGTTCCCGTTTCAGCCATAGAGAGGAAGGAACCGCCACGGATAAACACCGATTACACGGACTGGATTTACAAAATTATTCTCTGTGTCATCGGTGTTATCTGTGGCCCGATGTTCTAGCGCTCGCTACGAAGCGCTTTTTGCTGCCGTATCAGGGTTAACAGCCGTCTTGTTAGGCTGCGAGGTTATGCGCAGATATGGCTTTGGCGCTCTCCAGCCACCAGGGAACTTCTCCTTCGCGGCTTCGTCTGACAACGATGGAACGATGATCACGTCGTCGCCATCTTTCCAGTTAACTGGCGTCGCAACACTGTACTTCGCGGTCAGTTGCAGTGAATCGATCACGCGCAGTATCTCGTCGAAGTTGCGTCCAGTGCTGGCTGGATAAGTTATCATCAACTTCACTTTTTTGTCAGGGCCAATCACGAAAACCGAGCGCACCGTAAACACGTCGCTGATCTCTGGGTGGATCATGTCGTAGAGCTCGGAAATCTTGTGATCCGGATCTGCAATCACAGGAAAATTCAATGCGGTTCCCTGCGTCTCCTGGATGTCCTCAGCCCAGCGCTTGTGGGAGTCGGTCGGATCGACGCTGAGTCCAATCACTTTCACGCCGCGCTTCTCGAAGTCTGGTTTCGAGCGCGCTACGTAGCCCAGTTCTGTTGTGCAAACGGGAGTGAAATCTTTCGGGTGCGAAAACAGAACTGCCCAACCATCTCCGATCCAGTCGTGAAAGCTGATGGGGCCTTCGGTCGTCTCGGCCGTAAAATCGGGTGCTATGTCTCCAAGTCTAAGGGCCATTTGTATCTCCTTTTCTGTCAAAAAACCGATTCCCGGTAAGGACCGGGAAAAGTAAGGGAAACGAATTTTTCCGTCAATTGGAATCTACAAGGCTTTTACAACGATGGCAGGCGCGAAGTCAAATTGCGAGCGGCTTGAAGAAAGATTACTCGCGCAAAGGCGCAAAGACGCAAAGTTCGGACCTTCGGCTTCCAGAGGTCTTCCTTTGCGCCTTTGCGCCTTTGCGGGGAAGATTTTTTTTCGTGTTATTCTCCCCACACATATGAAACTCGCACTTAACGGCGCCACTACGATGCGCGCGGACCTTGCGACTGATTTACACGCGGCGATGGACGCCGGCTTCGACTATGTCGAAATCTGGGCCGCAAAACTCAGAGACTTTCTGAAAGAAGGATCCACTTCGGAACTCAAGCACCTTTTTACTCACTCAGGCCTATCGCCCCTGAGCATCAACTCCATCGAACACATCACGTTTCGCGACGCTCAGGCCTACGAATCGATCAAACGTGAGTGTGAGGAGTTAAGCCAGATCGCGAAAGCAATCCATTGCCCGTGCATCGTCGTTGTTCCTGGTCCGTTACCTAAAGGCGGCGCTGATCGGGAGACAGTTGTCGCTGAGTCAGTAAGAGTTCTCAATGAACTCTGCGACATCGCCGCAGCGCACGGCGTTTCGCTGGCGTTCGAGTTTCTGGGCCAACCGGATTGCAGCGTGCCGACACTCGATCTCGCTGCCGAGATCGTGCGCGAAGCAGCCCGAGACGATTTAGGCCTCGTAATCGACAGTTTTCACTTCTACGCCGGCGGCTCGACCTTCGCGATGATCGAGGCTCTCGATCCCTCGCTTATTAAGATCTTTCACATCAACGACGCCGAAGATCTACCACGCACCGAATTGGAAGATCGCCATCGGCTGTTGCCCGGTCTCGGGATCCTGCCGTTGCGCGACATGCTGTCGTCGTTCCGCCACATCGGCTACGACAAAGTCGCGAGCGTCGAGATCTTCCGGCCTGAATACTGGGAAAGAGATCCTTTCGAGCTGGCGCGTGAGGCGCGTGCAGCTACGGAAACGTTGCTGACGCAGGGATAGAGCATGGGCAAAATCAAAATCGGAATCATCGGCGCGGGTTACATCGCCGGAGTGCATGCAAGTGTCTTGTCGCGCGACGAGCGCGTTCAGCTTGCCGCCGTTCACGACGTCATCGCCGAGCGCGCTGAACGGCTGGCACGTTCGTACAGCGCAACGTCAGTTGACTCACCACTCGAACTCCTCGAGTGTTCGGACGCAGTCTTCATAACTACTCCAAACACCAAACACGTCTCGTTAGCGATTGCCGCAATCGAAAGCGGCAAACACGTCTTCTGTGAAAAGCCGCTCGCCACCAGCATCGACGACGCGCGCACGGTCTTCGGGAAAGCAAAAAAAGGTCGCGGAGTTTTTCAGGTGGGCCATAACCGGCGCTTCGCACCCGTCTATGCAGAGTTGAAGCGTTTACTCGATGAAACTTACAAACCTCACTCGGCGCACGTCAAGATGAATCGCGGCGAACTGCTCAAACCCGAATGGACTGGTGATCCGTCGATCACCGGCGGCTTCCTTTACGAAACGCCGATTCACATGTTCGACATGATGCGGTTCTTGTTTGGCGAAGTGGAAAGCCTGTACGCGCTTGGATCGACGCACGAATACGGCGAGCTCGATGATTTTTCCGTGCTCTTGAAGTTTGCGAGCGGCATGCACGCGACGTTGGCGACGGCAGCGGACGCGAGCTGGTTGTTTCCATTCGAGCGCGTCGAGGTTTTCTGTCATCACGCCACGCTCGTAACGCGCGAGATGGAAAGTTTAACAATCAGCAGCAATCTCGAAGGTCACTTCACCGAACAGTCGATGCAGCAGTTGGCGAGAGAACAAAAATGGGGATACGTGCAGGAGGATCGCGCTTTCATCGACTCGATTGTTAATGGGTCAACACCGCCAGTCACTGCTTTCGACGGTTTGATGTCCGTTGAACTCGTCAGTGCGGTTTACGAATCAGTCGAGTCGGGCGGACCAGTTCAAATTACAAGGTATTGAGCCCCAGATTTACGCTGACGACGCGGATCAGATTTGCGTCATCGGCGTGAATTGGCGGCTTAACCCATTCTCCTGTTTAGTGTTAATATCAATTCACCCGGCAAGACCCCCTTCCAGGTTTCAATTTTTCCCTTTGTTAAGGCATTGCCATGTCTCGAGAGGTTTCTACACGTCGCACTCCGGCTGAGCCGCCTGCTCGACCCGTCGAACTGCATTCAGACCTCTATCGTGAGATTTTTTCGCACTCGAGGGAAGCGATCGCCATCATCGACCCCGACGGCGTTTACGTTCAGCAAAACGGCGCACATTTCACACTTCTCGGCTACGCCGACGACGACCTTGAGGGTAAAACCCCCGCAAACTGTCTCGGTGAGCAGGAGTTTCGCGAGATCTTTAATCAACTCGCAAAAGCCGGCGAGTATTCAGGGGAAACTGCCTGCCGCACAAAGGCTGGTGACGAGAAAAACATCGAACTGTCGATCTTCACGATGCGCAGCGGCCTCGGCGAACCGCATTGTTACGTCAGCATCATTCGCGACATCACCGCACGCAAACAGACCGAAGCAAAGCTGGCCCAACTCCTGGTCCGTGAACGCACCGCGCGTGCTGACGCGGAAAAAGCGAATCGTCTGAAGGATGAGTTTCTCGCTACGCTCTCACACGAGCTTCGCACGCCGCTCAACGCCGTCATTGGCTGGTCGCGAATTCTGAAAGCCGGACGCCTGGACGGCGAAAGCTCTGGTCATGCGATCGAAGTAATCGAGCGCAACGCATGGGCGCAAAAGCAGATCATCGAAGACATTCTCGACGTGTCGCGCGTCATCACCGGCAAGCTTCAACTGCACCTTGGGCCAGTGGACATCGTTGCCGTAGTCAATGCTGCACTCGATGCAGTTAGACCAGCACTCGAAGCCAAGGACATCCGTGTCGAAACGAACTACGAGCCAGGACTCCGGATCATCGCGGGCGACGTCGATCGTTTGCAGCAAGTCGTTTGGAACTTACTCTCAAACGCGTCGAAGTTTACGCCTACCGGCGGCGTTCTCGGCGTTCGCACTGCACAAGTCGAGAGCTATGCAGAGATTGAAATCAGCGACACTGGGCCAGGCATAGCGGCGGAGTTCCTGCCGCATGTGTTCGAGCGTTTTCGTCAGGCGGACGGTTCGACCACGCGCACGCACGGCGGACTCGGACTCGGTCTCGCGATCGTGCGGCACCTGGTTGAGCTGCACGGCGGTCTGATTGGCGCGCGGAATGTCACTAAAGGGACCGGTGCGGTTTTTACCGTGAAGCTGCCGCTGCCGAGTACTGAGCTGAGTCTGGAGCACGTGCCGTCTGCTACCGCCGTAGAGGAGGCTCTGGGTGACGCGGATCTTGAGAACGTCCGCATTCTCGTTGTCGAAGACGAGTTGGACGCGCTCGACCTGATTACTATCGACCTCACCGAGCACGGCGCAAAAGTTCGTGGCGCCGCTTCAGCGGCGGAGGCTTTGGAACTCCTGCAACAGGATCAGTTTGACCTGTTGATTAGCGACATCGGAATGGCTGACACCGATGGGTACAACTTGATCAGGCAAGTGCGGGATCAGGAAGGCGAAAAAGGCGAGCACATCCCCGCAATTGCCCTCACCGCTTATGCGCGAACGCAGGACCGAATCCGCGCGATCGCTGCGGGCTACAACACGCACGTGGCCAAGCCGGTCGAGATTCGCGAACTCGTGACTGTAGTCAAATGCCTTACCGGCAAGATTTCCTAGAAAAACTAATCAACAGATTACCCAGATTGATCTGTGTTAATCTGTCGTGACCATGGCGAAGCGTTGCTCGTGGGCTACTACTCCCTTGTCAATTGCCTACCACGACGAAGAGTGGGGCGTGCCAGTGCACGATGACACTCGCCTGTTTGAGTTTCTTATTCTCGAAGGCGCACAGGCAGGACTGAGTTGGGAAACCATACTCAGAAAACGCCAGAACTATCGCAAGGCATTCGACGGTTTCAATCCCAGGAAAGTCGCGAAATACGATCAGGAGAAGATCTCGTCATTATTGCAAAACGACGGCATCATTCGTAACCGTCTCAAGATCAATTCGGCCGTAACGAATGCGATCGCGTTCCTGGAAGTGCAGCGCGAATTCGGAAGTTTCGACGCGTACGTCTGGCGGTTCGTCGATGGGAAGCCCTTAAAACGAAAATCAGGCGCGCCGATCGCCGCTCGCACCGAGATCTCCGACGCAATGAGCAAGGATCTGATCAAGCGCGGGTTCAAATTCGTCGGCTCAACTATCTGTTACGCCTTCATGCAGGCGGTTGGTATCGTCAACGATCACGATGCAAGCTGCTTTCGCTACCGTGAAGTTGAAAAGAACTCTCACGCAAAGGCGCCAAGGCGCAAAGAAAAACGCAAAGAAGAACTCTAAGATTTCCTTTGCATATTCTTTGCGCCTTAGCGCCTTTGCGTGAGAAATTCTTTAAGGCGACACTCTTACCCAACGGAGGTCTTGATTTGCGACACAGAACCTTGAAATTTGCGTTGTCAATTGCTGTGGCGATTCTCTCACTCGCGTCCACTGCGTTCGCCCAATCACTACCAGCTTCTCTCGCCGCCTTGCCCGAAGCGGACGCGGTAATCTACGTCAGCCCGCAGCGAATTCTTAACGAAGCCGCGCCGAGGGTGATGGACCCGGCTGAACTCACCAAGATGCGCGCGAGCTTCGCCGATCTCAAGAAAGCCGCCGGCATCGATCCCTCGACGATCGAGTATCTCGTCATCGCAGTTCGCTTTCACAAACCGGCGAACGATCTGAGTTTCGTTGCGCCGGATGTGATGGCAGTAGTTGGCGGAGACTTCAGCGCCGACTCGCTCCTGACGCTGGGCCAACTGGCGCTTCAGGACAAGATGCGCGTCGAGACATATGGCTCAAAAACGATTTCGTTGATGACGATCGATCCGATCGCAACGGAAGCGGCAAAGAACCCGATATTCAAACCATATGTCGAAGTCGGTGCGGTGCCGCTAAGTCCCAACTCACTGGCCATCGGCAATATTCGCTATCTCAAAGCAGCTATCGACGCGGCGAACGGCACCGGTCGAATCAACTCCGCAATGCTCGAGTCGTTACTGCGCGATCCGAATGCGCTGATTGCCGCCTCCGGCTCACCACTCGCGTCCTTTGCGAAGAGCTTTGGTCTGCTCGGACTGGAGTCGACGTCGCGTGAGGCGCGATGCGATACGAAGTTTGGCAACTTCTACGCAGCCGTTACAATGAGCGGAACGAATTTCAATCTGCGTGGTGCAATGAATGCTGATAATCCCGATACGGCCAAGATTATCAACGGTCTGCTTTCGGGATTGATGCAACAAGGCATCGCCGCCGTTCCTGATAAGAACGCGCAAACTATTATGCAGAGTTTGAAAATGACGGCCAGAGATACTGAGATCGTGATCGAGGCCGACATTCCGGAGAAAGTCGTGGCCGACTACCTCAAGCCAAAGCCCAAAGCCGAGCCGGCAACAAAGGCGGCAACGAAACCGACGACTCGCCGGACCACGAGAAAGAGAACGAGGTAAAGGAGAGATCGAACGATGCGAAAGTCAATCAGCTTGCCCCTGTCAGCGTTTTTACTGTTGCTGCCGGCGTCGATCCTGATGGTGAGTTCTTTCGACTTAGCGACAACGTCGTCAGCGCAAAACGCAAACAGTTCGACTACCGTCAACAAGAATCAGAACGATTCTTCGAGGTCAATTTCGGCGCCCGGCCCTCCACAACAGGATTTCTCACAGAACACCTGGGAGCTTCCTGAAAACGCCGACAAAACCAAGAACCCGACGCCTGCGACGCCCGAGTCGATCGCGAAAGGCAAAGAGCTTTACCTGGAGCGAACGAAGGGCAATTGCATTTTTTGCCATGGCGAGACCGGATCCGGCAACGAAGCAAACCTTGCGAGATTACGTCGCAAACCGGCAGACCTCTCGAACAAGGAACGCATGACGGCGATGACTGACGGCGAGGTCTTCTGGAAGATCACTAAAGGCATTAAGGGGATCATGCCGCCGGGCGAGCGGCACATGAATGAAGAGGAGCGTTGGAACGTTGTTAATTACATTCGTACGTTAGCGAAGGACAAATAAAAGCATTACTCGCGCAAAGGCGCAAAGACGCAAAGTTCAGACCTGCGGCTGCCCGGAGGGTCTGAACTTTGCGTCTTTGCGCCTTTGCGCGAGTAATGCTTTAAAAGAACCGTTTCTCGTACTCCTGGATTTCTTTTAACGACGACTGCGCCAATACTCGATAAATCTTCATTGCACATCCGGCCGGTATTCGCGGCGCCATCAGCGAATCCGTGATCACGAACGCCGCCGACCGCAATCCCTTCTCCCAATTCCGTTCGCGTGCGTCGCGAAAACTCAACGCATCGGCATCGAGCCCCGCTGCCACCAACAGCGTTCGTGCCCAGCGTAAAAACTCAGGCCAGCGGGAAACGATCGCCACCAGAGAATCTCGCGAAGGCTTAGTTTCACCTTGCATCGATTCCACGATCGAAGCCGAATGAAGCACCAGCAGGTTGCTGTGCTGCTTGATGTCGTCCGTAAAGCCTTCGAGATGTCCGTATAGGACCAACGGAACTGCTCCCGCTATTCCATCGACATCTGGACCTGCGCCTCTGACCTTTGCCTTCGTTGCGCCTGCGATCTCGGCGACGAGTATCGATCGAAGTTCGGCATCGGGTTCGAGTAAAAGAAAGTGATCGGGCTGTTGCATCGACAGCGACCGCTGCATGCCTGCTTCGATGTCGGCGAGCGTGTAGCCTTCCTCGCGCAGGTTTCTGAAGAACCGCGCAATGACCTGGTCGAGCGCGATTTCGTAGTCGAGATGTTGGTCATCTCGCTCACGCACATAAACACCGCTGCCTTTGCGAAACTCAACCCAGCGTCGCCGGGCGAGCTCACGATACGCTGCACTGACGGTGTTAGCATGAATGTCGTAACGACGGGCGAGGTCGCGTGTGCTTGGCAGACGTTCGCCTATTTTCAGATCGTTGCTGACAATACCGAGAACGACCTGCGTCACGAGCTGCTCGCGGATAGGAACCTCACTGTTTTTTGAGATCCAGATGCGCATGAGTTTGACAGGATTTCAAACTTCACCGGATTATAAGGCGGATCGATGAATTCTGAAGAAGCAATTGCGGTTTTGACTGCCATGATCACGCCCGCGGTGCTTATTTCTGCCTGCGGCAGCATGATTCTGTCAACTTCCACACGCCTCGGGCGTGTAGTGGACCGCTCTCGAGTCCTGTCTGACCGGCTCGAGAACATGCCGGAGCGTAATGAAAGAGGGGCCACCACCGCCGAACGACAGGCTTTGATCTTTCAACAACTCGACAAACTTACCAGCCGTGCGCGCATACTCCAGCGCTGCATGGTCACCTTTTACCTGAGCCTTGGGTTGTTTGTCGCAACCAGCGTCGCCATCGGCATCATTCCGTTTACCGGAGTTCAGCGTTACAACATGATTCCGGTTATCATCGGCCTGGCCGGCGCCTGCTTCCTTTTTTATGGCAGCGTGTTGCTGATCCTGGAAGCACGGCTGGCGCTCAGCACGATTCACGCGGAGATGGATTTTATCTGGAGGCTATCGAAGAAGACCGCGCCCGCAGAGATCGTCGAGCAACACAAACCGCACTTCGTTCATTTCAGACGTCATGAGTAGTCACGCACCGTCATATCTGGGTCTATTGGAGCAGGGTCTGCTGGAAGATCGTGTGGCGCAACTCGAGCGGCTGCTGGAACGGTGCACTGTATGCCCGCGCGACTGTCTGAACAATCGTCTGAACAATGACATTGCGGCTTGTTACTCGGGTCGCTTGCCGATCGTTTCTTCTTACACGGCCCATTTCGGCGAAGAGCCGCCGCTGGTGGGAACGAAAGGCGCCGGCAACGTCTTTTTCGGCAACTGCAATCTGCGGTGTGTATATTGTCAGAACTACCAGATCTCACAAACGCATAAGCAACAACTGAAGAACGAAGTCACTCACGAACGTCTGGCCGAGATGCTTTTGGAGCTTCAGGCGCGTGGTTGTCATAACATCAATTTCGTTTCGCCGACGCACTTTGCTCCGCAAATGGCGCGAGCGATCCTGATTTCAGCGCAACAGGGACTGCGCTTGCCGGTCGTCTACAACACCAACGCGTACGACGCAGTTGAGGTTTTACGACTGCTGGACCACGTGGTCGATATTTATTTGCCCGATCTGAAATACGCCGACGATGAGTCGGGTTATCAGTATTCAAAGGTGAGCGGCTACAAAGAATTTTCGAGGCTCGCGTTGAAAGAGATGTTCCGCCAGACCGGCGATGAGTTGGTGTTTGACGAAAATGGATTACTGCGTCGCGGCCTGGTTATACGTCTACTCGTGTTGCCGAATGACATCGGCAGTATCAGTGAATCGATCGAATGGATCCGAGACGAGCTGAGCCCGCAGGTCGCGATCTCGCTGATGGCCCAGTACTACCCGACGCATCAGGCTGAGACAAACAACCGGTACGTGCTGCTATCGCGGCGAATCAGAGAATCGGAATGGATCAAGGCGACGAATGCGCTCGAAGAGTTGGGAATGACGGAAGGTTGGGTGCAGGAGTTTGATGGAGCTTCGTACTACTACCGGCCTGATTTCAATGATGCTGATAGACCATTCAAAGACATCAGGGATTTTGAGTAGCAGTTAACCACAAAGACACAAAGACACTAAGTTCATTTTTAAGCTTTGTGTCTTTGTGTCTTTGTGGTTAATACCTAACTGCTGGACTTCCGGCGGGGTAGAAAACACCGAGCAGGCGCAACTCACCGGGGCCTGTGTTCTCGACGCAGTGAAGCTGACGTTTCGGCAGGTAGATGCATGAACCTGCGGCGATCGGGGTGTTCGTCTCGCCCGCCCACATTCTTCCTTCGCCACGCAAAATAAAAAGCACTTCCTCATACTCGTGAAAATGGTCCGGTGCGCGGCCCGGTGGGATTGAACCGACAAACTGCGTCACCTGCTCGCTGCCGATTTCATCGTCAACTAAAACTCGATACCAACGATCGGCGGTTGGTAAAGCACGGCGGTCGGAAAGCTTTACTAGTGGTGGTGTTTTTGGCGTAACAGCGGGGGCAAGCCTCTCTTCCTGACTGCTGTGTGGATCAGCGGCTATTTCTTCCGGGCACTGGGAGCTCACCATTCGCACGGCGCCCGGACCCGGATTCTCAACGCTCAGCGTCTGCCCCGGCCGTAAGTAAACACCAGTCTGCGGTCCGACTTCATAACGACTGCCATCGATCACGATCGCAAAATCATGCGTTGCAAATTCGTCGCTCAAACTCTCCAACACATAAAACACCTCATCCGACTCTCGATTCCGCAAGCGCGGCGACACACCTGGTCCAAACTCAAGCACACGCAAAGAGATCGCATCAGCGCCCGTTGCTTTGCCTGCCTGGTTCCAGATCTTCAATGAACCGGAGACGTGGGGAGTGCCTTCGTTCATCGTCGAGACCCGGCAACCCCCATCCAGCACAACCGCCATCGCCGTTGCTCCTACGATTTGCTCGTCTTCAAGTGATGTGTGGTGTGTTCAGTAATCGATGCTGCTTGAGGTTTCGCGGCGGGAAGAAGTTCGTTCGTAAGGTTTGATGGCGGAAGCGGCGCTTCATAAGGCCGGTTCAGGTTCGCATCGAGGAGGTTTTGCGAGAGGGCGTCGTATGCGTTACCCGGCAATCGCTTGCGCGGAAGTGTAAACAACAATCCGTTGATGACGATTCCGATTCCGACGAGGAACGTGATCAGAGGCGGAGCTATAAAAGGAAATATGTCGATCTTGTCCATCGCCATCAAAAACACGACCATGGTCGCCCCGAGACCAATTGCTGCTGTAACCACGCCCGCGCGAATGCGACGCAGACGTCTTTCCTCCGGCGATTCGAGAAACTTCTCAAACTGTGGCAAGACATCTTCTGCTACTCGTTCGAGATCTTTCGCGGTGCTCATCTGCCGGATCTTGTCCGCGACTGCCATCCCAATATGCTCGCGCGCGGAAACGGCCGACTGCGTGATCACGTCGGGGTTTTCGAGCGAGTTACGAACGACGCGCAAATCAGTGCCGCAAGCGCGACAGAATTGACTCAGTTGTCGTTCTTCAGAACCACAAGACGGGCAGTACATGTCGGAGGATTATACGGCAAGAGAGGTGGGAAGTTCCTGCAAGAAGTGCTCGCGCAAAGGCGCCAAGACGCCAAGTTCTGACCTTCGGCTCCGCAGGTCTTCCTTTGCGTCTTTGCGCCTTTGCGCGAGAAATCTTTTATCCCGGTCCCAAGGCTACCGTGCGTGGTCCGGTAATGTTAAGATTCGCCGAGCTCTCCCAAGAGGAAACGCCATGAAAAAACTACTAATTCTGACCCTCGCACTCGGGTTGTTTTGCTTTTCTCAGACGGAGATCAATGCCCAGGAACAGCCCGCTCAACAGCCTTCGGCAGAAGAGTTGGAGAAGGAGAAGGCGGATCGGGCCACGAAGGCTTACCGTCTGCTGGATCAGGTAATCGACGAAGCACAATCACTGCGGCTCACCGAGAATCGCGTGCGCGTGCAAATCATTGCGGCCGACATACTTTGGGACCAGAACCAGGGCCGCTCTCGCTCGCTTTTTGCAATGGCGGCGGATGGCGTGGCGGAGCTCGGCCGTTATCAATCGCCAATTCCGATTCGAGGCGGTGTCCCAAGTGATGGCATGGGCTTTACCTTCCAGGGCGGCATCGGACCGCGAAATAATCGCAGCGTCGCCCAGTTGCGGCAGGATCTAGTCCTGACAGTCGCTCGACACGATGCCACGCTTGCTTACCAGTTGCTCGCGGCTACCAAGCCGCCTGTACCGCCGCAGAACGATCAACGTGGTCCACGAAACCTGAGCTCGGAAGAGAATCTCGAACAGGCATTGCTCGCGCGCATTTCTTCACTCGATCCAAAGCTGGCCGCTCAGAATGCCGAACAGATGATGGACAAGGGACAGTTTCCACGAACACTTCCCGAAGTCTTGAATCACCTTCAGCGTCAGGATCCCGAAGCCGCCGCAAAGCTTGCCGACAAGACGGTCAAGAAGATTCAAGCCACCAACATACTGACGAACAACGAAGCCAATTCATTGGCGCAAATGTTGATCGCGTATGGTCCACGTCAACAGGTGAGCACCACACAGACCAATGCACCAGCTCCGTCACGAGGACCGGTTCTCGATCAGTCTCTTTTCGTCGAACTCTTGTCGAGCATGGTTGACGCGGCGTTGAAAGTGACGCCTTCGCCAACAAATCAACGTACAGCGGCGAATCAGAGACGCGTGGTGACGGTTGGGCCGGGTGGCAATCGATCAGGCGTTGGCGCACCACCCACTGAGGCGCAGTCTGAACAACTCAATGGTCGCATCCTGCTCGGTAACTTGCAGATGAAAATGGCGCTGATCGAGCAGTACCTGCCTGCGAAAGCACCTCTTGTGCGACAGAAGGCAGCGGAAGCCGGGTTGCCGAGTAATCAAACACTGGATTTTCCGATGCTCAGGAATAATCCAACCGCCGATGCTCTATACCAGGCTGCGGCGTCTGCGCCACAGCAGATGCAGTCGCGGCTTTACCAGCAGGCCGCGTTCAAAGCGCTCGAAGAAGGCGATGCCGACCGCGCCCGCCAGATTGCCACCGATCACTTGCAGGACAGAGCTCGCGAAGTGGTAATGCAGCGAGTCAACCTCATCGAGGTCGTGAAGAAAACGGAAGGCGCTCGATTTGACGAGATTAGGCAGGCGGTGGCGCGTCTTCAGACAGACAGAGAGAAGATCGATCTGTTGATTCAGGCTGCCGGCGATGCGCAAAAGTCCGATCAGAAGCTGGCACTGCAATTGTTGGATGAAGCGCGTCAGATAACAAATCGCCGCGCGAGCAGTTACGAGCATTTCGATCAGCAACTCAGAGTTGCGCATGCGTACGCGAGCGTGGATCCATCGCGCAGTTTTGAGATGTTGGAACCGGGCATCATTCAACTCAACGAACTGCTCGCGGCCGCAGCAGTGTTGAGTGGTTTTGAGATCAGCATGTTTCGCGACGGCGAGATGGCACTTGGGGATGGAAACGGGCTAACCACCTATGTGAATCGTTTTGGTCAGGAGCTTGCGTTACTGGCGCGCAGTGATTTCGACCGTTCGGAAACACTCGCCGGTCGCTTTCAGTTTGCTGAAACGAGAATCATGACTCGCTTGTCGATCGTGCAGGGACTACTAGATGCCCGGCCCGTTGGACCGCAGCGAATCAGCGTTACCTCGCGCCCGTTCCGAGGAAACTGATCCACAGATTACACAGATTGATCCGGATTTAATCTGTGTAATCTGTGGTTAAAGGACAAACGTTTTGAAGGAAAACCCAAGCGATCCCGATCAAGATCCCGTACCCTTGCCTCCGGATACAAACCCTCAACCTCCAGCACCGATCCGTGAACCCGACCAACCGCCGCCCCCGATCGAAGAGCCGTCTACACCTGAGCCAACAAGGCTAAGCTAACGGCATCCGCTTGCTGCGTTTCCTGCTCATCATCTTCAGTGCGCGCGAGATCTGGCGATTCTTCCGCCGGCTGGGGATCGTTGGCCTCTTTCTGATGAGCGTGCTCGACTCGTCGTTTCTTATTCTTCCCTTCGGAAACGATCTGCTGCTCATCGCTTTCATAAGTGCCGACCGCAGCGGCCCAATGTGGGTTGCATACGTGCTGGTGTCGGCCCTCGGATCGGTGCTCGGCGTCCTAATCATCGACTTGCTAATCCGGAAAACCGGCGAGAAAGGTCTGGAGCGCTTCCTAAGTCCGCGAAAAATCGAACGACTCAAGGCTAAGATCGAGAACAAAGCCGGCATAACCATCTTTGTGGCGACACTGATTCCGCCACCGTTTCCATTCACACCAGCAGTGATGACGGCTTCAGCCTTACAGCTTCCTCGTAAGAAACTGCTCGGCGCGGTTTTTCTCGGGCGGCTGCTCAGGTTTGGTGTGGAAGGAGTGCTGGCGCTCTACTTTGGACGGCGGTTGATGGCCTATATCAACTCCGACGTGCTGGCTTATTTCGTTTACGCACTCATCGCCATCGCGGTTGTGGCCAGTACGTGGTCCTTGGTTCGCTGGCTGAAACGAAATTAAAAATTTGCCTTAATTGCGCATGGAAAATGCACAATTCTGTTCGCAATTCGAAAATCCTACGTGTAGAATCCCTCAAAAAAAAACCTCCTGAAGGGAGCCCGCAGGCATGCCAGAGAAACGGGGCGTACAAGCCACCGACGAAGTGAAAGCAGAATGGTCCACCGCGTATAAGTTCTACCTCAGAGCGCCGGGGGACCGTTTTGATAAGAAAAAGGATCGTACCGCGCGGATCGATTATGTAGCTCAGGAAATGAAGTTAACGCGCAAACAAGCCAAACGACGAATTCGCAACTACGAGGCGTGGCAGCGAAACATCAAGAAAGGTATCGCCCACCCATAGCGATTCGAGACTGAAGTTGAACTTGGCTCGGCCTCACCCGTTGCCCCACACCGAGACAGATCTTATTTGCCCCCTCAACTTTTTTGCAGTCGCCTGGTCCAACTCACCAGTTCTTCGAGGAGCTGACGGATCAGTTTCTTAGCGGCCTCATCGGTCAACTTGCCCTCGTGATCGAAGTGTTTGTGGGCATGGGCAAGCATGACTTCCGGTTGATTGACGGGATACATGTTGAGAAAGACAAACATTTGCCTCAGGTGATACTGGGCCCGGGCGGTTCCGATCGCGCCGACGGATGCGCCCATCACCGCCACCGGCTTGCCGTTCCAGGCGCTGTCGCCATACGGGCGTGAGGCCCAATCGATCGCGTTCTTCAGTACACCCGGCACTGAATAGTTGTATTCGGGTGTAACCAACAGAATCGCGTCGGCGCTGCGGATTCGCTGTTTGAATTCAGCGACTTTTGCCGGCGGGTTCGCTTCCTCGTCCTGGTTGAATGAAGGGATGCCGTCGAGTTCAAAAGTCTCAATCGTTGCGTCGGCAGGCGCGAGTTCCTGCGCGGCACGCAACAGTCCGCGGTTGAACGACTGGCGTCGGAGACTTCCGGCGATACCCAGAATAGTTAATGGCTTGCTCACAATCGTATCCTCCTGCTCTTGAGACTACGATATTAACCACAAATCCTGGCAAATAGGATTCGAGTTTATTCGTGAAGATTTGTGGCTGATTTCTATCCTCCGTTATAGTGTGTGACTATCAAACCCAAAATTCCGGGAGGTTAATGGTGAGTTCCACTTCTCAACGCCGCCAAATATGGCTGGGCCTCTTCTTACTTCTCAGTATGGGATCAGCGCTTATGTCGTGTACTGACAATCCAAATTCACTTGCCACATCCGGTTCCGCCAGCGCGGCGGACGCCGAAAAGTTCATCGCAGAGGCTGAAAAACGGTTGCTCGACCTGAATATCAAAGCAGGCCGCGCAGAGTGGGTGAAAAGCACTTTCATCACCGACGACACCGAAGCACTCGCGGCTGACGCCAACGAAGTATTGATCGGCGCAACCACTGAACTCGCCGAGCAGGCGCGCCGTTTCGATAATCTGGACCTCTCTCCCGAACTCAAACGCAAACTGAAATTGCTGAAACTTTCTCTGACGCTTCCAGCGCCCAAAAATCCCGCGGAGCGCGCCGAGTTAACGAAACTCGCGGCGTCGATGGAAGGCGACTACGGAAAGGGCAAGTACTGTCCCGAGGGCGATAAAGGAAAGTGTTTAGGCTTGACGGACTTGGAACCGATCCTTGCGACGAGTCGCGATCCGGAAGAGTTGAAAAAAGTCTGGGTTGGCTGGCATCAGATCGCCGTACCGATTCGCAAAGACTACGTGCGCTTTGTCGAACTCAGCAACAAGGGCGCGGCGGAGATGGGCTTCGCCGACACTGGCGCTATGTGGCGTTCGAAGTACGACATGGAGCCTGATGCTTTTGCCGCCGAGATGGAGCGACTGTGGCAGCAAGTAAAACCACTCTACGATTCGCTCTACACCTACACGCGTCGCAAGCTTTCTGAAAAATACGGGAAGGAAGTCGTTTCTGAAGACAAGCCGATCCCGGCGCACCTGCTGGGCAACATGTGGGCGCAAACCTGGGGAAACATTTATCCGTTGCTCGCTCCCGCAAACGCCGATCAAGGTTATGACCTGACGCAGATCCTCAAATCGCGCAACACCGACGCTAAACAGATGGTGCGTTACGGCGAAGCCTTCTTTACTTCAGTCGGCTTCGAATCGCTGCCGCCGACGTTCTGGGAGCGATCGTTGTTTGCGAAGCCCGCGGATCGCGACGTGGTTTGCCATGCGAGTGCGTGGGATCTCGACTACGAAAAAGATGTGCGCCTGAAGATGTGCGTACAGATCAACGAGGAAGACTTCACGGTCGTACATCACGAGTTGGGCCACAACTATTATCAAATGGCCTACGCCGGCCAGCCGTTTCTGTTTCGTGACAGTGCTAACGACGCGTTTCACGAAGCGATTGGCGACACGATTGCGCTTTCAGTCACGAATCCTTATCTGAAGCAGCTCGGCTTGATCGACAAAGTGCCCGCTGAGAGCGCCGATATCGGTTTTCTGTTGAATCGCGCACTCGACAAGGTGGCGTTTCTGCCGTTTGGTTACCTGGTGGATCAGTGGCGTTGGAAAGTTTTCTCCAAGCAAGTTACACCGGACAACTACAACAAGGCCTGGTGGGAATTGAGGGAGAAATATCAGGGAGTGGCGCCGCCGGTGCCGCGCACGGAACAGGATTTCGATCCGGGCGCGAAATACCACGTTCCGGCAAACACGCCGTACGCGCGTTATTTCCTGGCTGCGATCCTACAGTTTCAGTTTCACCGCGCGTTGTGTCGCGAAGCCGGGTTCCAGGGACCGCTTTACCAGTGCTCGATCTATGGCAACAAGAAGGCGGGTGAAAAACTGAAGGCGATGCTTGCGATGGGTTTGAGCCAACCATGGCCCAATGCGCTGAAGGCGATGACGGGCGAAGACAAGATGGACGCAACCGCGATCATCGACTACTTCGCGCCACTCAAGAAGTGGCTCGATGAACAAAACAGCGCTTCCACTCCGAGTACAACCAATTAACCACTAAGACACAAAGACACTAAGTAACTGTCTATTGTCTTTGTGTCTTAGTGTCTTTGTGGTTAAGAAATCTGATTAGCGAGCAACAGGAGAAATGCTGCGGTCGCGCAGCACGTAGTGTTGAGTTTGAAGTTCCGTAACGATCTCCGCCATATGAAACTTTCGCAAAACGTCTGGCGGCCAAACGCGATGCGAGCGACCCTCGCGAACCGTCGCATTGTTTACGCGCATGAACTCGAGGGTTGAAGGTACGGAGGTTCGAGGATTGACGAGCATGTATCTGAAAGTACGTTTGGGCAACAAACGTTTCAGAGAGAGTGTTTGATTTTTTTGGGCTAGAGCTTTCATTGGCACCTTTGTTGAACTTGTATTAACGCCTGTCCAATCTAAAGGCAGTCTCAATCGACCACGGATTCCAGCTTTTTACCAGACTGATGAAAACAAATGAGGGGTGCCAGTTTTTGGCACCCCTCGTGGTTTATCGCCAGGTCTGGCTATTTAGTATCTCGGCCAGCGATTGTCCCAACGCCGGTTCGAGGCGAAACGCTGCCAACCGTCTCGGTAACCGCGCTCAAAAGAGTTACGGAAGACCTGCCTGTACTGACCCCGATTTTCGAAGTCTCGGTTGTAACCTTCCGTCCCGTTCCTCCAGTAACGTGAGCGTCGCGGGTTGTAGCTCTGGCGGCGCTGTGCGTCAGCCGCACCCACGCTCATGCCGTAGCTGTAGCCCTGTTGCTGCGCTACCTGTAGACCGTACCTGCGTTCATTTCTATCTTCGCGCCGGCTCTCACGATCGTAACTCCACGGATACTGTGCCTGCGCACTTGAACTGGCAACTGTTATGAGTCCAAACAGTAGGAAGAAAGCCAGTAGATAACCACCAATTTTCTTACTTGAGTAAGCTAGCTTCATTTGTAAAACCTCCCTTGCCGGTGTTTTGGCAAGTGCCATGCCTCTACAGTAAGTCCTGTAAGTTTTGGGAGAATTGGGGATAGTTAGGAAGGTTTTGACACGATTTCGTGCCGGGATAACCGACATGGATAATTAGGCAGGGCGTTGCAGGTAGGATCGGAGTTCAGGGCGTGTGGCTTTACGCATCAATGCAGCCTTGGCTTTCCATTCCATCGCGCGACTCAGTTCCACTAAAAAGTGTGTCTCACCCGATTCGAATGAAGCGATTGGAGCCCCATCCTGATAGAGAACTCGGTTGCTCGTATGGGCAGTGATTCGATTTCCCGTGATGATCACACCGACCAGGTTCAGCGGATCGGCAGCACTCACGGAAATCAAACTCTCTTGCGCACCCGCACGACGAATCGCGCGCAGCATTCCGATGGCTTCGGGCAGGGCAAACTGCTCACCTGAGATTCCGGCGACAAAGCGTCCGCCACGAATATCTCCGCGAGCTTCGAGTCGATGATAGACGCGCAACAGGACGCGCCAGGGTATCGACATCCCTTCTCTCTCCAACAAACGTTTGAAGACAACGCCGTAACGCTTCAACACCGCCCATGCAACTTCCTCGCCTTGCGCCGGGTCGAGGTTTTGGGCGGCGTTGTTGCGGTTCAGGATGGACCAGCGTCCGGCACTGACCATGTCGTAGACGGGTTGCCGATGCTTCCTGCGTGCGGCTGCGTTGGTCTTGCGGCTTCCGGGAGTTAACAAGGCACGCAGTCCGGCGAAGCTGTCGGAAACGACCACTCCGTTTGCGACCAGGTCAGCGAGAGCTTCTTCAACCTGACTGCGCAAGAGCTTCGTGCCTTCGACGATGTCAGTGAAGAACGATGCACCGCGATGTGACAAGTAGTCATAGACAGTTTGGGTCGTAGTAGAGAACTCGGATGCGATGGTCGGCGCCGGTTGTGGAAACACCGAACTCCAGAGTCCAAAGTTCTTCCGACGCAGGAGTGCGATCGGAGTGTTTCGCACCGGCCCGGAACCGCGGCTTCTCTCTCCATCGTTTGCGGGACGCGAGAGTGGCGTCAGACGCGCCCAAACCACTTCACCCGACAAGCACAACGCATCGAGCCAGGCCGGATCGTATTCGACCATTCGTGCCGGCAACAGCTCGCCTTCCCATGCCGCCGCCGGTGCTTCGACGCCTTCCAACTGTTCGATGATGGCTCGCAGGCTTTCCGGCCCTTCCATCTGGTGATCTGGCGTGACCTTTTGCCAGGCCAGCAGAAAGCGGATGAAGTCAGAGCTCGCAACCGGTTCGATCTCCTGACGCAGACGATTCAAGGTGTAACTATGAATGCGTGCGAGCAGGCGGCGCGCGCTCCACTCCGTCTCAGCAGTGCCGGGAGTGAACTTGCCGCGAATCACGAAGCCTTCTGCTTCGAGTTTCAGGAGGGCAGTTTCGATCTCGAGCTTATTCAGTCCGGATGAAGCGACGAGTTGTTCGACGGTTACCGGTCCCAAACCTTCCAGTCGCCCGCGAATGATCTCAACGAGCGCTTCTTCGAAACTCCACGTTGCACGCGAAACGCTTTCGGGCGCTGAGATCGCCGGCTGCAATTCACCCTTTGGATAAACCGTCAGAATCTGTGGCAGACGCTCAGCAGCAACCCACAGTTTCTTCAGTGGCTCGCCGGCGGTTAAGACAGCCGCGCGTCTGTCAGTGTCGAGTTCGGCAAAGAATTCCTGCCAATTCGAACCCTCCTGTTCGGTCACAAAGCCCAACTCAACCAGCGCGTCGTGAAGTTCATCTGCATTGCGTGGCTCCGGCCAGACCTCATCACGCACTCGATCGATGGCCGCCTGGTCGAGCTTACCCATATCGGCCGCCGTTTCCGGATCGAGCCAGCGTCGCTGAAATACGGCGCGCGTCCGGCGCTCCTCGAGCGGTGCGTCGTCGAGATATGCATACGGCCGGGCGTTGAGTATTTCCTGCGACAACGGCGAAGCCTCGATCACGTCACGAGCAAACAGGTTTCGTTCGTTGCGTTCGATCGAAGTCAGCAGGCGCTCGAGACCGTCGACGTCCATCGCCTCTTCCAGACAGTCTTTTACGGTTTGATCGACGAGCGGATGTGATGGAATTTCTCTCTCGCCACCCGTCAGGTTTTCCGCACATGCCACCTGGTCCGGGAAGATCGCAGTCAACAGATCTTCCGCATCCATGCGCTGCAACTGCGGCGGGATCTTCTTGCCGCCACGACGGCGAAGCACTGCCAGGGACCGGGTCACATTCCAACGCCAGCGGATGTTCCACATCGGTGCGTCCAGCAAAGCCTGGCAAAGGAGCTGGCGCACGGTCTTCGAGTTTAAGTAATGAAAGACGTCGTCGAGCGGGAAGCTGTGTGTTGGTCCGAGTGAAAGAACGATTGCGTCTTCGGTGGCGGCCGCCTGAAGCTCGAAGTTGAACTTGCGGCAGAAACGTTTGCGCAGGGCCAGTCCCCAGGCACGGTTCAAACGGCTGCCAAACGGCGAGTGCAGTACCAACTGCATGCTGCCGCTGTCGTCAAAGAACCTTTCGAGTACCAGGTTTTCCTGTGAAGGCATCACGCCCAGGACGATCTTGGCGCCCGCGAGATATTCGACAATCTGTTCCGCCGCCGATTGCGACACTCCCACTTCCTCAATAAGCCACGACGTCGCTGACTCAAGATCGATCCTCGGCCCCGAATCCGTCTCATCCGTCTGATTCGTGGTTGCAATTCCCACTCGCGCCGCAACTTCCTCGCGCAAACGAGAGACTGACAAAGACAGCTCCTGCGTTCGCGCCGGTGCTTCACCAAGCCAGAACGGAATTGACGGCGGCTGGCCATGGGCATCCTCAACCCGCACCTTGCCCTGTTCGACTCGAAGCACCCGCCACGAAGTGTTTCCGAGCTGAAAGATGTCGCCCTGCAAACTCTCGATTGCAAAGTCTTCATTAACTGAGCCGATCACGAGTTCGCTGGGCTCGAGCACCACCGCATAGTCTGCCGTGTCTGGAATCGCGCCGCCTGAGGTGATCGCAGCCAGTCGCGCGCCTCTGCGTCCGCGGAGACGCTGGTTAACTGCGTCGTGATGGAGGTAGGTCGAGCGGCGGCCGCGCTTGGTCGTGAACCCGTCGGCGAGCATGCGCACGATTGCGTCAAACTGCTCGCGTTCCAAATTGCGGTAAGGGTACGCCGCGCGAATCATTCCGAAGAGATCGTCTTCGCTCCACTCTTCCGCCGCAACTGCCGCAACGATCTGTTGGGCCAGGATGTCGAGCGGTCGCTCAGGTATCTCCAGATGATCAAGTTCGCCGCGACGTACTGAATCGACAATCGCCGCACACTCTACTAGCTCATCACGCGAGAGCGGGAAGATCCTGCCCTTCGGAAAGCCCGCGACCGTATGGTTCGAACGCCCGACACGTTGCAGGAAACTCGCGATCGAGCGAGTCGAGCCAAGCTGGCAAACAAGGTTTACATCGCCGATGTCGATGCCGAGTTCGAGCGAAGCCGTAGCGACGAGAGCGCTGAGTTCGCCCGATTTCAGTCGCTGCTCTGCGACCAGACGTTGTTCGCGAGCGAGGCTGCCGTGATGTGCCGCAATGTTTTCGTCGCCGATGCGCTCGCCGAGATGGCGCGCGACGCGTTCAGCCAGCCTTCGTGTGTTAACGAAAACAAGTGTCGTCTTGTGCTCGCGAATAAGTTGCGCTAGCCGGTCGTAAACCTCTTCCCAAACCTCGCCTGACATCACCGCCTGCAAAGGCGACTCAGACAGTTCGATAGCGATGTCGAGTTTGCGCGCGTGACCGCTGTCGATAATGGCGCAATCGGGAGTGTTGTTGGCAGCGAGACTTCTCGTGCCGACGAGAAATCTTGCCACTTCTTCGATCGGACGCTGCGTGGCTGAAAGTCCGATTCGTGTGAGCGAGGCTCGGCCTTCTGAATGTTGCCGGACGAGTTGTTCGAGGCGCTCGACCGAAAGCGCCAGATGCGAGCCGCGCTTGTCGCCGACTACGGCGTGGATTTCGTCGAGGATGAGCGTCCGAGCTGTTTCCAACATGCGCCGCCCACCTTCGCTGGTCAGGAGGATGTAAAGCGATTCAGGGGTCGTGACCACGACGTGTGGCGGACGCTTCGTCATGGCAGTACGTTCGGAGGCTGGCGTGTCGCCCGTGCGCACGAGGGTCCGAATGTTTGCCTCCGGCAAACCCAGAGCCTTCAACTCTTCCTGAATTCCCTCGAGTGGGACCTGGAGATTGCGCTGCACGTCATTGCTGAGGGCTTTCAGCGGCGAGACATAAATGACGTGAGTGGAATCATCGAGTTTACCTTCCACGCCAAGCCGGACCAGGTCATCGATAGCCGACAAAAACGCGGCAAGCGTTTTACCTGAGCCCGTGGGCGCAGCGATCAGCGTGTGCCGTTGCTTCTTGATCTCAGGCCAGGACTGCAACTGTGGTTCGGTGGGAGCGGGAAAGCTTCGCGCGAACCAGCGCGCCACTGCTGGATGGAAGATCTCTAGATTCATAAGGGACGGACATTATACCGAGTCGGGCAAGCTTTGCATAGTTGGATTAGTCAACCACAGATGAAACAGAAAAACCGGATCAGTGTTCATCTGTGAAGATCCGTGGTTGGTTTTACTCGAACTGCTTTCGGAACTGCTCGAATTGGGCTTTGAGGGTTTCGACTTCCGCCGCCAGCGCGTCGACTCTCTGCTCCAACGTTGATCGTTTCGGGACTTGAGGAGTCTCGACTGCAAAAGCTTCGACATCGATCTCGCCGGAAAGCAAATGCGCAAACCGAACTTCCTTCTGTCCGGCTTGTCGAGGCAAGCGCACGGCGAGTGGCTCCGGATCGTGAGTGATCAGTGCGTTGAGAGTTTCTTCAAGCTCTTCAAGCGTCGAAAACTCGTGAAGTCTTGCAGCATTGCCTCGCAACTCGCCTGGAGTTTGTGGCCCGCGCAACATCAGCACACACATCAGCGCCAGTTCCGGATGGTTCAAGTGCATGACTTCGGGCATGACGTGTTTGTATTTCGGAACGCGGCTGGTGCTGCCGTAGAACACGTACGTGAGGTTCTTCTCGCGGAGGCTTTCGAGCGCGTCGGAGACCTGGTTCTCAGAATATGAGCTGACGGGGTTGCGGTTGTTCTTCTGATTGCAGGCAAGCGTGAGGGCGTTGAGCGTGAGCGGATAGTATTCGGGGGTCGTGACCTGTTTCTCGATCAACGACCCCAGTACGCGTGTTTCGATGTCAGTAAGAACTGTTCCCATGCGTTCCTTCTAAAAGAGGTTTTCTCACGCAAAGACGCAAAGGCGCAAAGGAAGAGTTCCGGCAGCGCGACAGCGCTTTGCGCCTTTGCGCCTTTGCGTGAGAAAACCTCTTATAAGACTAATGAACTACTGATCGTCCTCTTCACCAGCACTCGACGTCTGACGCCCACCGCGTGGCTCCGGCCGCCCAACTCCGAGGTTATCGAAGTTCAGCGCCGCATTAAACAACAGGAAAAACTCGCCCTGCGTTTGATGCCGCCACATCGGATTCGTCGCAAACATCACCACGTGTCCGCGTCCAACCGGTACATCAACAATCGCCGGCCGGTTCACGAGTTCACTGCCTCCTGCCAGCATGCCGCTGATCAGCAGGTTCTTCTCATCCGACGAAAAACGCAGCACGACGCGAGGACGCATCTGCGCCGGCACGAAGAACGGACTCTCACGTTGCTCCGCCGTCACGGCATCCGGGTCGGGCCGGTTTGCAGGATCCAGCGGTCGTGGTTGCGGCATAGCCTGAATCACGTCCGGATCGGTGACGCTACCACGTCCCGAAGCACGCGAACCCCCGCCGCCCCCCTGACCACCACCACCGCCGCCACCGAATCCACCACCGCCGCCACCGGCTGCGACCTGGAACAACGGCGCCTGGCTGAAGTAGATAGGCAAACCAGCATCGTAGCCGTAAGCAATCGGGCTCTTCCGATCTGAGAATGTCCCGTTGTAGATCGAGCCACGCGCCTGGAGTTTGTCTGCGGGCTGGATCGAAACACCGGTGGTAATGCCGTAGTCGATCGGAATCTGAGAAACGCTGCTGCCGATCGTGATGAACAAACCGCCTTCCTCGATGAATCGCTGGAGGTTCGCAACGCCCGTGACAGTCATTCCGCCACGCATGTCGTCAGTCTGGTCCGGCGACATGCCGAAATTCGGAGTTACCGCCGAGGCCTTCCACGGAATCGGCTCGCCACGCTGCGGCATGCCGTTCACGATCGTCTGCGCCGAACCGCCTACTGGCGGGAAGATCAACACGTCGTATTTCTCCCGCAGATTCGGCGTATTGCGAATGACGTGATCGGAAATGTACGCATAAGGTATCTGCAACCGGTCAAACTCGATCCGGAACCAGCCTTCGTTTTGCGTGTTAGTCCAGGTGTGAACAATCGCGATGCGAGGCACTGCGAGCTCGTGCGTCTTAACCTCGGGCAGTTTATCGACGCCGAAGGCCTTCAGACCAAGCTCAGTGACTGCGGCTTCCAGCCGCAACTTCAAATCCTGTGGATTGCCTTCCTTCTTCAAAATGAACGAACCGGTGTTGAACTGCTGGTCGCCGATCTTGAAGGAGTCTTCGGCGGCGCTCATCTTCACGTCTTTCAACCTGAAGCGAAGCGTGGCAAGCGTGTTGTCAGTGTTGTGATTGATGACGTACGCGACTGCGGAGTCGGTGCCGGTTAGCGCTCCGGTAACCTTTACGTCCGCGGTTAACAGCGTTGCCGGCGCGTCAAGCACGCTTTTATCGATGACGCGAATAGTCTTAACGTTACGCATCGGTCCCATCGTCCAACCGGTATCGTCGTATGGCGCCGGATCGGTGACGTTGTAGTACTGCGTGTCGAGCAGCATGTCGGCCATGCGCGAATATGGCTGATCCATGCGGACGATGTAGGAGCCGGCTGCATACTTCTGATCCTTGACACTGAACTCCTTGGTCGCCCGATGCACTTCAATTCCCTGCAATCGCATCAGGTTGACCATATCCGCTGCTTCCACCGGACGCGGCGTATCGCCGGGGATGATGTAGGCCGCTGGGCCTTCGTTAGACGCCTTGGCGATTGAACGTTTGCTCTTCAGGTAGAAGTTATTCAGAAAGCGCTCCTTCTCCCTGGCGACAAGGTTCATGGCAAACAGGATTCCCGACTGTTGCATGTTGACGTTGTTGCGCATCGACCAGTTAACGCGCGGGAAAGGCGGATTTGGTCGATACCAAACGCGTGACGTCTGGTTCGTGCCTAACGTGCGTTCGCGCGTGTCGGCGCCGCCGTTGCCGAAGGTCTCGTAGAAGCGTCCGATGGAATTGCGGCCGGTCGCGATATAGAGCATGTAGTTCGGCGCCCAACCGTCGTAGAAGCCATGCGTCCAGACTCCGGGGACACCACGCTTCGTCATCTCCTCGACTTCGTGATACGCAAGTACCTGAAACTCATCGAGCGCCAAAGGATCGAGCCAGGCGTTGTACGGGCCCGTTCCGGTCATCGTGTAGAGATAAGGAACTGACTCGTGCAGATCGTGAAGCACGGTCGGGTGATACTCGAGAAACGTCCGCATCTGATTGCGCGTGAGGGCGAGCGCGAGTCCCAAACCATCGCGGTTGTTGTCGTGCGCGACATACTTGCCCCAGTAAAGTAGCGGTGGCGCCGGTTTGCCGGGATTGGCTTTGCGATAGTTGTAAAGGTCCACCATGCGATCGCGGCCATCGACCTCGAGCGCCGGAGTGATCATCACGATCATGTTCTTGCGAATGTCTTCGATAAACGGCGAGTCTTCAACTGCCAGGCGATAAGCCATCTCCATCAGCATCTCTGGAGAGCCGGTCTCGGGAGAATGTATCGAGCCGGAGGCCCAATAGAACGGCTTTCCTTCGGCGACGAGTGCGTGGGCCTCGGTTTCATTGATTTTTCGCGGATCAGCGAGTTTGGCAGTGATCTCTTTATAGCGATCAAGTTTCGCGAGATTCGCCTCATCACTTACGAGCACGAGCATCTGTTCGCGTCCCTCTTCGCTCTTCTCCGACGCCATGAAGATGCGCACGCGCGGCGAAGCGGCGGCCAGGGCGCGATAGTAGCGGTAGAGGTCTTTGGTGTAAGTGAGTTTGTTAGGCGTGCCGATGGCGTACCCCAAGATCTTCTCGGGCGAAGGCACTTTATCTGACAGCGGCAGGTGATCGACGAGCTCAGTCATGAAATACTTTTCAGTCGTGTACTCGGCGATTTTGGCGCCGTAAGCCGTGTCTAGTGCCGACTTTGGCGTGGTGTACTTCGGATTGATGGCCGAAGTCTTCGGAGCGGGTGCGGTTGAGCTCTCTCCGGCTCCTTCCGACGCACGATTACGCGCGTCGGTTTGCGCGCTGATCGGCGTTGCAGCAAACACCACCAGCATCAAACAGGCGAATAGTGTTCGAAGTCTCGGGGACATGATGTTTCTCCTTCGTTAGGTGGGCCCAGATCTGTGAAATCTGTGGTTAAAGATCTCGCGCGCAACGAAAACCCGAAGTCATCCAGCGCTCGTGGGCGTGAAAGAAGTTTCGGTACGTTGCTCTGATATGCAATTGCGGCGTGGCAAACGATCCCCCACGCAGTACTTTTTGATTAACGAACCACTTGTCGTTGTATTCGTCGAACTCAGACTTGAATCCCGGATAGGGTACGTAATCTGACGTGGTCCACTCCCAAACGTCGCCAATCATTTGCTGACAGCCGTAGGCGTTTGCACCCTCCGGAAAGGCGGCAATCGGCGCTGCTGACCAGAGACCGTTCTCGAAAAGATTTGTGTTGCCGCTATCGGGGTCAGCGTCACCCCAGGGAAATGCACTTCTGACTTTGCGACGCTCATCATAGCACGCCGCCTTCTCCCATTCGCCTTCAGTCGGCAAACGTTTTCCGGCCCACTTCGCAAAAGCTGAGGCTTCAAAGAAACTCACGTGGCAAACGGGTTCGTCTTTCCGGCTTGCGGCGGATTGCAGACCGGAAAAGTCGCGAATCAACCACTCGCCATCGTGCAACTCCCAGTAAAGCGGAGCTTGCCAATGTTCGCGATTGACGGCTTCCCAGCCTTCGGAAAACCACCAGTGGAAGTTCTGATAGCCGCCGTCTTTGATGAAGTCGAGAAAATCTCCATTGCTGACTGGAGCCTTGTCGAGCGCGAAGTCCTGTAGGAACACTTGATGCGCCGGCTTTTCGTTGTCGAAAGCGAACTCGTACGACCTGGGCGTCTCCCTTGAGTGCGGCGACTTGTCGCCGCTTTGGTCATAACCCAACCAGAACAAGCCACCCTCAATCTCCGCCATGCCTTCGACCTTGATCTGAGGTTTAGGCTGCGGCTTTATCGGCGCGTCAAACTGGTCGCACAACAGATGCTTGATGTCGTAAACAAGCAACTCCTGGTGCTGCATCTCGTGTTCGAGACCAAGCCTCACGAGCGACAACACCGTTTCCGCCTTCGGCAGACTCTCGATCGATTCCAAAACCGACAAAACCTGTTCGTCGATATGATTCCGATAGGCGACGGTCTCCTTAACCGTCGGCCGCGACTTCGTTCCACGCTTTGGCCGCTCGATCCGCACGCCGAAGCCTTCGTAGTAGGAGTTGAAGTAGAACAGAAAATCTTCGGAATAAACGCGATAACCAGGCTTGTAAGCTTGCAGGACGGTTTCGAAGAACCATGACGTGTGGCCGATGTGCCAACGCGGCGGGCTCATAAACTCCGCCGTCTGGATCACGTAGTCTTCAATCTCGAGCGGCGCGACGATCTGCATCGTGCGTGCGCGCACCTGCCGGTAAAGCTCGGCAATCGAGACGGTATCCTGCCCGGAAAAATCGCGAATCGGCGCTGCCATGATTGATTACGTGAATAATACTCGTTGCTGCTCCATCGATCCATTCGACATCGCCTGAATGTAGTCCTTCGACTTGAACTTTTTCCCCATGCTCCGCGAGGTCATGTAGCGAATGGTTCCGAAGATCTCGCGTTCAAACCATGGGCGGTCGTGTTTACCGAAGCACCACAGAATGCCGGCGTAGGAATTCGGGTCGCGGCCGTCGAGCGCGTATTTGTTGTTCAAATGGACGAGAAGCTCGAAAGCCATCTCGTACGACCGCTGCCACTCGATTACACGCTTGCCCCACAACATGCGCACGTAGTTGTGCAGCAGTCCGGTGGTAACTAACTCCCGCTGCGACGCGTTCCAGAGTTCATCGTAGGTTTCAGCGGCCTCGATCTTTTCATCGTCGATTAACTCCGGGCGTCGATCGTCAGCGTGGTCGCGCATGGTTTGCTGCGCCCAGTCTGGGAGCGACTTAAGTGAATCATAGTTTGGGTTGTGTCGCGTCAGATTGAACGATAGTTCGCGACGCACGATCGCTTGCTCAAGAAACGCCTCCTTAGCGGGTTTGGGTGCTTCTGCTCGCTCGACCGCCTTGACGACTTCCTGAATCGAGATGAATCCGAAGTGCAGATACGAACTCAGGCGTGAAGTCCCGTCGACTGAAGGTTCGGTGCGCGTATCGAGGTAGTGCGCCAGGATGTTTCGGACGAAATGAGTCAAACGCTTGCGACCGGCTTCGGTGCCGCCGTGATAGAGCGCTGAGGGCTTGACGGTGTGATCGATATCACATTCGCTAACCAACTTAGCGATGTTGTCGTCTGAGACTCTCGTTTCCGGACACTCAACTTCGAGGTCGGGCTTCGGAACCGTGACGTGCGGCGTGACTATAGTTCGCGGCAAGTCTGGAAGTAAACGATTGATCTTCGGGCGAATCGTGTAGGCGGCGAATTCCTCTTTCGGCAAGGCCGAGAGCGGAACCATCCCGTTCGCATCAACGGCGTAAACTGGGAGATTCAATTCGGCGATGCGTGCGTTGTGTTCGGGGATTATGAAACACGGAAAATCGTCGGTGACTAATAGGGCGGCTTCCCTGGCGAGGCGCGCTACTGTGTTCTTTGGATCTCGTTTGTGGCGTTGGAGGTAAAAGACGTAACGAATACCGCGTTCTTCGAGGGCGGCTTGCTTTTCCGCGACGCCTTCGAGAATAAACGTGTGAATTCGATCGCTCGCCCACGGATAGTAAAACTTCAGCCCTTCGTAGACGACAAGCGGCAGGCCGCGTTCATTTGCCAACTGGATCGCAAAGTTCAGCGCGTAGTTGTGGCTGGCGCGCCTGAACATCTGCATCCAGTAGAGGACGTAGCGGCCTTTGGAGTTTTCTGTGGCTTCGTTGAGCTTGGTTACCCTGATTGAAAGATTCATCTTTACCCGTTGACGACAATTGAGTGGGAGCCCGGGGGATGAACGCGGCCGATTATTCGTGCCTGGGGGTAGTTCTTGTTGAGGACGGTCAGGAGCGATTGGGCCTTGTCTTCGGCAATTGCAATCAACATCCCGCCCGCCGTTTGGGGATCGAAGAACAATCTCACGAGGTTCGGGTCAACTGAATCGGCAATCTGAACAGCGGCGCCCACGTATTCTCGATTCGTTTTATCGCCACTGGTCAACATGCCTCTCGACGCCAGCTCCAGCGCCCCATCCAGCAACGGCACCGAACCGGCACTGATTTCAATGGTCACTTTGCTGGCGCGAGCCATTTCCCAGCCATGGCCGAGAAGGGCAAAACCCGTGACGTCGGTCGCGCCCTTTACGTCAAACTCGCGCATCGCCTCGGCCGCATACTTGCCGGGCGTCAGCATCGTCTCCACCGACGACGCCACAACGGCATCGCTCGCCTGAGCTTTCTTGATGCCGGTCGATATCACACCGGTTCCAATGGCTTTAGTCAGAATGATGACATCGCCGGGGCGGGCGCCGGAGTTGGTTGCGACTTTGTTCGGATCGATAACACCGGTCACCGAGTAGCCAAACATTATCTGTTCGTTATCGACGCTGTGACCGCCGATGAGCGTCACGCCAAACTTGTTTATGGTCTCCAGGCCGCCGCGCATGATTTCACCGAGAATCGAGGGATCGACGCCTTTCTTGGGAAAACAGGTGATGGCCATCGCGGTGATCGGCGTTCCGGCCATCGCCCAGACGTCGTTGATCGAATTTAGCGCGGCGATGCGACCGTAGTCGTACGGGTCATCGACGATCGGTGTGAAGAAATCCAGTGTTTGGACCAGGGCGAGGTCGTCGCGAAGGCGGTATACTCCCGCGTCGTCGGCCGTATCGAAACCGACAATCAGGTTTGGGTCGTCGGGTTGTTTCGGAAGCCCGCTCAAAACTTGAGCGAGTAAGCTCGGGCTAAGCTTCGCCGCTCAACCAGAACACGAAACCATCTCAGTCAGACGCATCGCGATTCATCACCTCCTTTGCCATCCACAGATTACACAGATTAATCTCCGTAGAGTCTAATCTGCGTTATCTGTGGATTCTGCTTGTCGAGCTATGACGAAGTCAATTATCCGTATCGGTCCCGCAGGCTGGTCTTATAAAGACTGGGAAGGGACGGTCTATCCCAGGAAGCCGGGGAAGACGTTCGATCCACTCGAATACCTCGCACGATTCTTCGACACGATCGAGATCAACAGCAGTTTCTATCGGCCGCCCACTATTTCAACCACGAAATCGTGGTCAAGGCGAGTCGCGGGTAATAAAGACTTTACTTTTACCGCTAAGCTGACGAGGGTGTTTACGCACGAACGGGGCAAGGCGACAAAAGAGGATGAAAAACTCTTTCGCGAAGGGATGGATGTTTTGGCCAAGGCCGGGCAGCTCGGCTCAGTCTTACTTCAGTTCCCGTGGTCCTTTAAGAATGAAGGCGATGAACGGATCTACCTGGCCAACGTGCTCGAGCGCTTTCGTGAGTATCCGCTGGTGGTTGAAGTGCGGCATACGTCGTGGAATAACGCGGAGATTTATGAATGGTTTGAAGAACGTGGAGTCGGGATTTGCAACATCGATCAACCCGTGTTTGCCAAATCGATTCGTCCGGCAGCTCTAACGACGTCGCGCGTCGGTTACGTTCGGATGCATGGTCGCAACTATCAAAACTGGTTTCGCGACAAAGCACCGCGCGATGAACGCTATAACTATCTCTATTCGCTGGACGAGCTCGATCCGTGGCTGGTCCGAATCAGACAAGTGGCCGAACAGACCCGCGAAACGTATGTGATTACAAACAATCACTTTCGTGGACAAGCGGTCGTAAATGCGGTGGAAATTAAAGCGGCTCTGGAGGAAGAACGTGTTCACGCACCAGAGCCGCTGTTTGATATTTATCCGAGGCTGAAAGAATCGGCAGTCGCTGAGGAGCAATCACCGCGCCTATTCCGCGAGTAGATTTTCACCACCAAGACACGAAGACACAAAATTATTATTCAACTTTGTGTCTTCGTGTCTTTGTGGTTCTAAAAACTCCTACTGCCCGGCGCCATGACCGATCAATTGGGCAAACGAGATCGGCAGACCATCGGGATCGACACCCACGGCCAACTTGATTCCCTCGCCTTCGCGCTGGGTCGGCGGCATCACGAACCGGATCCCCTTGGCTTTGAGTTCTTCGTAAGTCTTATCGACGTCGTCAACATTGAAACCAATCGAGCACGCGCCGGCCGTTTTTGAAGGATCTCCCGCCGGCGGATGTTCCGCACGAACACCACCGCCGTGCAAAGCCAGCGTGGTCGCGCCAGTGGCAAACTCGGTCCAGTCAGGCGATTGGAACTTGAGTGGTATGCCAAGTTTGTCACGATAGAACTCAACTGAGCGCTCCATGTCGGAGACGATAATCATCGTGTAGTCAATTTGCTTGAACATCTTCCCTCCTCAGCTATCGTCTGCGCGTTCGGTTGCTTCCCATCGCCACGATCACGTCAAATTCATCTTTGGTCAATGGCATGACCGAAAGTTGCGACTGGCGAATCAGCGGAAGTTGACTCAGACGTTTGTCGTAGCGAATGGCGGCCAACTGAACCGAAGTTGCCAAAGGCTTTACCGGCTTCAGATCTACGGCGACCCACTGCGGATCGTCGGCGGTCGGGTCGGGATAGGCGCCCTTAACGACTTCCGCCAGACCGACCACTTCTTTTCCTTTGCCGGAGTGATAGAACAGAACCTTGTCGCCAGGCTTCATCGCGCGCAGATTGTTTCTTGCCTGGTAATTTCGAACGCCGGACCAGTCAGTGCTGCCGTCCTTTACGAAATCGTCCCACGAATAGGTTTCAGGTTCCTGCTTAACCATCCAATAGTTGTGTTTACTCTTTGCGGCTGTTTTCATGAAAATGACCTGATCCTCTACAATCGGGCTTTAGACCATCTCAAGACGAGGGCGAAACATGATCAAAGAAGGCGCCACCGCACCTGCATTCAAAACCAAAGATGCCAATGGCGAAACCGTTAGCTTAAAAGATCTTCGCGGGCAGAAGGTAGTGCTCTACTTCTACCCGAAAGACGACACTCCTGGTTGCACGAAGGAAGCCTGCTCATTTCGCGACGCGTTTTCTAAGTTTAAGAAAAGAGGGATCACAGTTTTGGGTGTTTCCCCAGACAGCGAAGCGTCCCATAAGAAGTTCGAAACCAAGTACAAACTCCCTTTCACGCTTTTAGCCGACACGGATCGCTCGATCGCGGAGGCTTACGGCGTTTGGGGAGAGAAGAAGTTCATGGGCCGAACTTACATGGGCGTCCATCGAACCACCTTTTTGATCGATGAGAAAGGCAAAATCAAAAAGGTCTTCGAGAAGGTAAAGCCTGAAGATCACGCGAGTGAGGTCCTCGAAGCTTTCGCTGACTGAACAAAGCTGATTGCCGACTTCCAATTGCCAATTGCCGATTGAAGAAAATTGGAAATCGGCAATTGGCAATCGGAATTACCCGATGAAGCTAAGCTGCCACCCAGCCTCCAATTTTCGCGGGTTCACCTTCCGGGTTCCTTCCGGGCATCAATCCCTGCAAACAACTAAACGAGCTGGGCACATCGCGTTTGCGCGCAGGCAAACGCGGCTCGTCGTCGATAGTCGCCGGCTCTGTCGTATCGTTGA
This sequence comes from Pyrinomonadaceae bacterium, assembly GCA_044867735.1. Lineage (GTDB taxonomy): Bacteria > Acidobacteriota > Blastocatellia > Pyrinomonadales > Pyrinomonadaceae > PSRF01. Next base: position 37,394 of record JBIOVO010000095.1, read on the forward strand.
GAAAATAGAGCCGCGTGTTGTCAACAACTTGTGTGCGAATCTCGTGAGTCCATAGCAGGAGGTTTGCTAATGCGTCTCCGATTTCATCCTTACCGAGTTTGGTTTCCTGGGCAATCTCTTTTTGCGTTCGTGAGCCTCTGCGAATCGCATCGCGTACTCGTTCAACCGGTGACAACTTGCTCATTGCCTTAGCTGGATACTGAACACCGGAAGAGGAATCACCCGTAAGCAGTTCCGCAATCTCAACCTGCTGGGAGATATATTTCTTACGAGCAGATTTATATTCCTTCAGAGCGCGACGGCTTTGTGTGACTTTTTGACGAATGCAACTCTTGCAATAAAGATTGCGACCATCTTTTCGTGCGCGGCAAATTCCAAACTCAGAAATCGGGAGGTCTTTCGAACAGATAGGACAATGTTTCAATTCAGGGGACGATTGTATTTCGATCATCTCGGCAACTCCACTGGGCATCAAGTCTTAACTTGCAATCCGTAATCGGACAAAACTACACCCTAATCCGGCACTTACTTCCTCCGGCAAGGTGATTCAGTTGGGGGTTATTTTTTGGCGAAGATCCCACCGGGGCGATCGCCTAGATTGCCTTGCGCAACTACCGCACGTCGTCACGCCCCACTACTTACCTGACTTGCATCTCGTTGAAGGCTTCCGGGCAATTGCGAGAAAAAGATGAGAGCTTAGTAACCTTCAAACGATCAAAAAAACAGGCCGCTGATTAACTCTGTAAATGGCAATCAATTGTTCAGCGAGGGAATCGCATTATAGTGATCGATAGCATTTTTGCAACACCTTTTTCAGATATGTTTCGACTCAAAATCATCTCCAAAATTTTGCCGATCGATCACTCTCGGAACCTCACTTTTTGTGATCGCAAACAACTCGTGCATGAGAGGATACGTGATCACATCAAGCGTTAGACGAGGTTAGTTTTCATGTCTTATTTGTCGCAGAGGCCTGCGACGGTCATTCGAATTCTCTAGAAAAATCGAGTTGTCTTTAAAACCAAAAAACCGTTCGCCGTATGTTTGGCGCAATGGCTTTGGACTGTTTTTCGCTGGTCCCACAATTAGTAGTCGATGAGAAACCTGTTGGGCCAACCGTAGTCTGTGGTAGTAACGAGCGAATGTCGTAGTGAGGTTAACACGTTCATTTGAAAAGCTTTCGGCGCACGCCGCTGAAGTGTGCAAAGTGTTGTAAGTGTGCGCTTGTAACAGCTTTGTAAAAATGCACCCTATGATTTCCACAAAGTTTTCCTCAGGATCTGTGGATAACTTTGTGAATCACTTTTTGCCCGGGCGATCTTTGAGACGATAAACAAACTTCAATCCGGACCACGTTTCATCTACTGCGCAGATCTTCACATCAACTAAGCCTGCATCAAGACCAATTCTTTGTACGTTTGCAAACGTAAGATCAGTCGCGACTCCGGAACTCTTCTTCGGCCACGCGATCCAGATCATTCCGTTTGACACGAGCTTCTTAGCGAGTCTTGCAAAGTCACGAACAAGTTTGCGCTCAGAAGTGACGAAGAAAAGAATGATGTCTATGGAGTTATTAATTCGTTTTACCAGGTCTACGTCGTTGGGTAGTTCACCCAAGGTCGTTTCAAAGTCATCTGGCGCGTTTACTAACGCGACTCGAGATCCTTCTTTGATTCCAAGTTTCTTTGCTAAAGGAGTTGAAGAGTATCCGGCCATGTTGCTGTTACCAGAGTCCGAGAACCTTCCACCAGGTGAATCCGACTAAACTCCAGATCGTGATTGTGACTAGAGAAGTGATCAGTCCAAGCCACCACCAGGTTCGTTGGCTTGTGTATCCAGCGCCAAAGTAGATCGGCGCCGGCGTTGTGCCGTAGTGTGTCAAAGAGGCGCCGAGGTTTGAAAAGTAAGCTAAGGAGAGCACGGCCAGGTAGGTTGGCGCTCCGGCAGCGAGTATGACAATCAGAAACGGTACGTACATCGCGGTCACGTGAGCAGTGATGCTCGCAAAGACGTAATGCGCGTAGAAGTAGATCAATAGTAACGAAGCAAGAGCGAGCCACCATTTCCAACCCGTAGTCAAACTCGCCGATGCCTCGGCGAACTTCTTCGTGATCCCTGTTTGCCCAAGCGCCTCAGCCATGCGAATGAGTCCGCCATACCAAATGAATACGCCCCACGCTGATTTCTCAGTGATCAAATCCTCCCAATCCAGCACGCCGCTGATTAGCAGCACACTGATGCCGAGCAATGCGACCGTTGCGTAATCGATGCCGTGGAGTCTGTTAGTCATCCAGAGAATGGCGACGAGACCAAACACCAGCAGCATCAACCGTTCGGACCATTTCATTGGACCCATCGCGCGCAATTCTTCGGAAGCAAGTTTGCTCGCCGCAGGCGTGTGTTTGATCTCGGGAGGGAAGATTCGATAAAGGAGGTAAGGTACCAGCGTGAGACTCAAAAGCGCTGGAACGATGCCGGCGATTGCCCAGCGCGCATAGGTGATTTCGATTCCAGTTGTTTCGAGAGCAAATCGAGCGATGATCGGGTTTGAAGCCTGGCCCGTCAGAAACATCGCGCAAACGATGACGTTACATTGGTAAACACTCGTCATCAAAAACGCGCCGAGGCGATTTGCGGTGGGACCCGGTCGTGATTCGTATGCCTCGGCCAGACTCTTCGCGATCGGAAAGATGATTCCACCGGATCGGGCGCCGGTTGATGGTATTACGGTCGCCAGGATCATTTCTGTTGAACCGAGCGCATAACTGAGTCCGAGTGAGTGTTTGCCAATCGCTTTGATAAACAGGAAAGCGATACGGCGACCCAGCCCGGTCTTAATCATGCCTCGTGAAATGAAAAAGGCGGCGAGCACGAGCCACACAAACTGATCTGCGTAGCCAGTCAAGGCTTCACTAATCGGCAATACCCTGAAGACTGGCAGCGCCGTGACTCCCAATAGAACAACAGCGGCGCCTGGAATCGGGCGAACGATCGATCCCATAATCGTGGCCGCGAAGATCGCCAGCAATCGCCACGACTGAGGCGTGATGCCCTCGGGTACCGGAATTAGCAGGATTGTGCCAGCCACAAGTAGCACAATTCCCCAACGAAGCAACCTGCTTCGAAGTCCAATTTGATCGGTGGTCTGGTTTTCAGCTTTTTCGGGAGGTAGCGATGATGGTTGTTCCACGTAATCGTCCTTCTATGGGCGATACAGCAGCCACGGGATACTATTCCTTAAGCCGCTCATTACTCAAGAGTTTTGATTGCGCATCGCCTTTTGAATCCGCGCGTGGCGTCGCGTGCGTAAGTATTTGGCGAACCTGACGACAAATAGAGGTAATCTAAAAACCAGGGTTTAACGATGTCGGAAAAGCCGGACAAAATCACAGACAAGCAGACGTATCTGAATCGCCGGACGTTTATACAGGCAGCGGTGCTGGCTGGAACGGCGACGGCAAGTACGCTGCTGTATCGACGTTTGAATCCACCACCCGCTCAACGAGTCGAAGGCGAGAAGCTGACGGAAGTTGTCAAAGCTCCGCAAGCCGAGGCTTTGAAACAGGGATTTGCTGTTACGGACACGCTGACGCCACTTGAGGCGATCACCAGTTACAACAATTTCTACGAGTTCGATACCTCGAAGAGCGGGGTTGCTTATGCGGCTAAAGGGTTTGTTACAAGGCCCTGGGCGGTATCAGTCGAAGGTCTCGTCAATAAACCAAGAGTCTTCGACCTGGATGAGCTACTCAAGTTTCCGATAGAGGAACGCATTTACAGGCTGCGCTGTGTTGAAGGATGGTCGATGGTGATTCCGTGGAACGGTTTTCCACTGCAAAAATTGTTGGAGAAGGTAGAGCCGACTTCGGCCGCGCGCTATGTGGCGTTTCAAACGCTGCTCGATCCCGAGCGGATGCCCAATCAACGGACAGGCGTTCTCGACTGGCCCTACGTCGAAGGCCTCCGGCTCGATGAAGCCATGCATCCGCTGACGATCATGGCGACCGGAATGTACGGTGAAACGTTGCCGCCCCAGGATGGAGCGCCAATCAGACTCGTGGTGCCGTGGAAGTATGGCTTCAAGAGTATCAAGTCAGTAGTAAAGATCACTTTGGTCGCCGATGAACCGCCGACAACGTGGAACATTCAGGCGTCTGCCGAGTACGGGTTCTATTCCAACGTGAATCCGAATGTGGACCATCCCCGTTGGAGTCAGGCGACGGAACGAAGAATCGGGGAATACGGCCGGCGCGACACATTGATGTTCAATGGCTACGCCGACCAGGTGGCCCATCTTTATAAGGGAATGGATCTGGAAACGTACTTCTAAGCACCATGACCTTCCCTAAAGTCGTCATCTTCGTCAACTCACTGGTTCCTCTTGTCTTGCTTGGGTGGGATCTCTACTACAAACGAGTTGGGCCAAATCCGCTCGAGTTCGCCACTCGCACGACCGGGATGCTGACACTGATCTTTCTCGTTCTAACGGTTGCAGTCACACCGTTAAGGAAGATCTTCGGCGTCAACTCGCTCGTGAAGGTTAGACGGATGGTTGGTCTCTTTGCCTTCTTTTACGGCGTCCTTCACTTGCTGACTTATGTTTGGTTCGATCGCCTCTTCAACTTCATCAGCGTGGGGCAGGACGTCGTACGTCGTCCATTCATCCTCGTCGGAATGCTTGCGTTCATTCTGATGGTACCCCTGGCGATCACCTCGACGAACAAGATGGTAAAGCGGCTCGGTGGAAAACGCTGGGCGAGGTTGCACCGTCTCACCTATATCGCCGCGATCGCCGGAGTGGTCCACTTTTGGATGCTGGTAAAGTCTGACACCCGCTTGCCGTTGACGTTCGCGTTCATCGTGTTGTTCCTGCTCGGTTATCGCCTGTTCCTGAAATACGCGCCTTCGCCACCACCACCTGGCGGCGCGAGTCTCTTCCCGCGCGAATAGACCATCCACAGATTACACAAACTACACAAAACCAATCTGTGTAATCTGTGGATTAGTGATCGTAGTCACGTTTGTGGGCCTTCGATTAGAATGGGTATTGATGTCCGACGAGCGAAGACGTTCTCAGCGAAAAAGAATTCTTCTCGAAGCGAAATGGGAAAGCATGTCGCATACGCACGAGGCGCGCGTGGACGACGTCAGTCTCGGAGGTTGTTTTGTCAACACTTACGGCAGGGTTGAGCTTGGTGAAGAGGTGAATTTGAAGATTCAGCTTCCTTCGGGAGAGTGGTTCGCTATTCAGGGACGCGTAGCGACCTATCAAACCGGCGTGGGATTCGGGTTGGCATTCACGACTCTCACTGAGAGAGAGATCGCCGAGTTAAAGGAACTAATCGCAACCGCAAAAGAACGGTTGATTTAATGCTTCTTTCGACGTTTCTCGTCGTAGAAGAGAATGCTGAAAGCAAGGCCGAGACCTGCCGCAGCCGCCATTAGAAAAAAGATCATTGCCAAACCCGGATAACCAAAGATCCGGAACGACGTCTCAACACGCATCAACATTGCGGCGCCCACGATCAGAGCCGCTACGACGAGTCCGAGCGTGATCCGGTTCGCAACCTTTTGCAGACCTTCCAGAACGACTTTTTCGTCAATCGCGTCAACCTTGAAGCGGAGTTGATTATCGCCAATCGTATCCAGGATCCGGTTGACGCGAACGGGAAGCTTCTCAGCAAACTCTTTCAGATCGACCACACCCGACAGCAGGCTGGTTGGAGCGAGGCTCTTGGCAATGTTTCGTTGCAGTATTTCATTCGCACGCTCACGAATGATTGAATTCGGATCGAAGTTTGGATCGAGTGTGTAAACAACGCGGTCCAGATTGAGAAGCGCTTTCGCGATCATCGTGAACTCTGGTGGCAGTCGAAACCAGCAATCGGCGGAGATCTTCGCGATTTCAAGTGTGACTTTCCCCGCGTTTTGCCGGCTCAAGATCGCATCGGAATTCTCGGCTACCAGATCCGTGATGCGTCGCTCAAACGACTCGCGCTCAAACCCCTCCTTTGCTTCGCCCATTCTGATCGCTGCTTCAGCGGCCATCTCGCCTCTGCCCTCGCTGATCGCCAGCATGAGACGCAAAAGATTGTCCTGGAAGGTACGCGTTATTCTTCCGACCATACCGAGGTCGAGCAACGCGATGCGATCGTCGTCAGTCACGAAAACATTTCCGGGATGCGGATCGGCGTGAAAGAGTCCCTCGACTAGAAACTGATTCAGATACGCGCGGAACAACGAATCCGCAAGTGTCGCGCCGTCTATTTCAAGCAGTCGAAGCGGGTTGAGGGCCGTGATCTTCTTCCCAGTGATGTATTCCATCGTGAGGACGCGCGTAGTCGTGAAGTCGTCAATCGGCTCTGGGACAACGATGTCGTCAAATTCAACCAGGCTGTCGCCGATGGTGTGCAGGTTGTTGGCTTCGATCGTGAAGTCGAGTTCGCGCAGAAGACTCTTGCGCAAGTTCACGAGCATGTTTTCAAACTCGTAACGCCTGCCGAGTTCGGTGTGCGCGTCGAGAAAGTGTGCGATCTCATCCAGTGCTTCCAAATCGCCGACGATCAGATCGCGAATATCCGGCCGTTGAACTTTTACGACTACCGTTCGTCCGTCGCGCATTTGAGCGCGATGGACCTGGGACAACGAAGCGGCGGCTAGTGGATTAGGCTCGAACTCAGCAAATGCCTTTGAGATCCTGACCCCGAGTTCGCCCGAGACGATGCGTTCCACTTCCTCATAGGGAAACGGTTCGATCTGGTCCTGCAATCTTTGCAGGGCATCGAGGTAAGGACCTGGCAAAAGATCGGAGCGCGTCGAAAGCAGTTGGCCCAGCTTGATAAACGTTGGTCCAAGGTGCTCGAGGTCTTTAGCGAGTTCCTCTGCGGGCGCCGTTTCGGTTTCAGCCGCGATCTCATCCGGTAAGACGCTGCCTTCCAGTCCGGCCGCGCTGATCAGATCTGACCGTCCGTACTTGATCAGAAGCATCGCGACGTCTTTGTATCGCTTGAGTCGCTCTGGTTTTAACGAAACTACCATCGGGATCACCGTCAAAGATGATTTCGGGGGTAGGACAAAAGGGGAAGGGTCGCCGCTTGTTGCCGACTGGTCTAACTATGTAGATTTAGTTCTTGTCGCGTAAGCAACGGAAGTATTACGTAAAGGTCACGCGACGTTGTGAGGCAACGATTTCCGTCTATTGTGAAGGCGTAGTTTTTCCGGGATTGTTCGCCGCCCGATCGATCGCTTCGCGCAAACCGTCAGCGCTCATCACTTTGAGTCTTACTCCATTGATGAAAATCGCCGGAGTGCTGCTGACGCCATACATCTCACCCTCTTCCTGATCTTTCTCTACTTCAGCCGCGTAGACACCGCGGTCCAAAGCTGCGTCAAAACGGGCACGATTCAAGCCCACCTCGGTTGCATACTTCTTCAACGAAGGGACGTCGAGCGCCTTCTGATTCTTGAATAACAGACTGATGTATTCGAAAAACTTTCCCTGCGCGTGAGCTGCATTCGCTGCTTCCGCGGCCTTGCGCGCGAATTCGTGCTGATTGAGTGGGAAGTCGCGAACCACAAACCGGACTTTACTTCCGTAGGATCGCAACACATCTTCGAGAACCGGATGCATTGCCGCGCAGGCTGGACATTCAAAATCAGTAAACTCGACCACTGTTATTGGAGCGGAGGTCTCTCCACGAAACGGATCGTCGTCCAAGCTGATGTTTTGAACTGGCGGCGCCGGCTCCGAGATAAGCCAGCGGATGTCGGCGGCCTTGCGTAGCCGCACTGACATCTCTTGCTCGAGCCGCTGTCTGGATTGCTCTTGCAGATAGATGGCTATTTGATTGCGTGCGCTGTTGAGATCACCGGAGATGCGGGATTTGTTCTCGTTATAAAACTTTGCTACTTCTGCTTCAGTGGGCGGGCGAACTTTATCGCTGACCTCTGCTCGAACGATTTCTTCTGGGCCAATCTGGCGTCGTCTTGCTTCCTCGAGTAATAGATTATCGTCGATCAATTGATCCGTTTGCTGCTTTGTGAACGCGTAAGCGTCCAGCCGCAGTTTGTAGACGATAGGCTTCAACCTCTCGAGCAGCGAATCAGCTTTCACAGGTTGTCCGGCGATAGTAGCGACGATCGAGTTTGCATTTAGACTTGGGGAATTTACGTCTACTCCCATTACGACAGGATTCGTTTTGCGTAAGCGCGCGACGAGATCGTCGGCAAGTTTACTTTCCGCTTCGGCGCGCAAATACGCGGTGACCTGTTGGTTAACCGTAGCCTGATCTCTGGAATCGAACTGTTCGCGATTCTCGTCGACGAACTTCTTGATCAGTGCTGGAGTGATGGCGGGTACGCGGTTGGTGACTTCCAATTGGTACAGACGATGAGTGTCGATACCACGTCTTCTTGCTTCTATGGCAAGCAATGCCGTGTTGATTTGCAGATCCAGCACGCTCGTACGAGCCTGGGCGATCTTGTCGTCGAGTTGGTCGAGTTCCCGGCGCAGCGCGGGTTGCAGATCAGCAGTGGTAAAAGCGTGACCGTTAACAGTAACGATATTGACGGGCGCTGCTGGCGGCCGAGAGGGTCGCGGCGTTACGGGGGGTTGCGCAACAGGCTGCGCTTGCGGCGTGGTCACTTGTGGCTTGCGATTGGCCGCTCTTCGTTTTCCTGTTTGGGCGGAGACGGTCGAGAGAGACAAGATCAGCAAGAGGGTCGTGGCCAGGGTTTTCATGGTTTTCGTCATTGATCGTCGGAGTTGATATTAAGGAGAACAAGCATTAGAGCGCAAACAAAGAACTGGCGCTGCCTTGGTGAAAGCAGCGCCAGTGAAAAGTTGGAGCGTAACGAAGGTTGGGCTCAATGGTGACGAATAATGCTTTTGCGCCGGCGTTTTACCGGAGTTCTAATTGACAGCAGATCGCTGTGACGACCATTGAGAATGAACGCCAGGCCCTGGTGCGTGACGCCTAAGATACGTGCTGCTCGCGTGACGCTGCCTCCCGATTCCTCGAGTGCGCGGCGAATCAAGTTGCCTTCGTAGCGCAGTACCTCTGCGTCGAGAGAGAATCCCGACTGGATTGCGAGTTCGGCGTGGTCCAATGAAGCGGTTTCGGCATTCGAGAGTTCCATCGCGAGGATGCGTCTCGCACAATCACCTAGTCGCGTCTTGATGCTGAGGTTCTGTGAATTCGAAAGAAGCGCTTCAGCAGTACGGTAATAGTTCTGGAGTGCATCCGTTGGCAGAGACTCACTCAACTCTTCAATTGCAGTAACAGCAGCGATTCCTCCGCGATCCGGGTTGCCTGCTGTCTGCGCAATCTCGACTGCATGGTCCAACGTGGCTTTGGCAACTTGCGTTTGCTTTAGTCGAGCGAGTGCTTTGCCGTGCGTGGTAAGTGCCTCGGCCAGGACCGCCTGCTCTCCGCCTTGTTTGAGTGCTTGCACCGCACGACGCGCAACTCTCTCAGCGTCTTGATATCGACCCTCAAGCAAAAAGACTTGCGCCCGAGTATCTTCAGCGCCCGCAGCGCCGCCGTAGTCACCAAGGCTTAAATTCAAGGCTCGCGCTCTCGCCAAGTGCTCCTGAGCTTCATTGAATCTTCCAATCGTTCCAAAAAGAAAACCGAGGTTGTTCTCAACGCGCGCGAGAACCCGTTTGTGTCCAGCTTGCTCAAGATGAAAGCTAGCCGCTGCGTACTCAACGAGTGCACGATCAAGATAGTCTTCGCGGTTCTCTGCCGTACCCAAGCTCCTAAGAACAGCAGCGTGCGAGTTATGAAACTTGCCTTTCAGGACGTGATTCGAACTTGAATCAAATAACGGGGCGGCCTCTGCAAAAATCCGGAGGGCGTCGCGATCTCTGGTTGCAGCTCTTTCAACGATTGCGCTGTTTAAGAGGGCTCTTAGTCTTTGTTCGCTTTGGCTATCTCCCAAAGTGTCGAGCACCAGATGCAACGTCACCCGTGCCTCGTCTAACGCACCTTCGCGCCAGTAGCAGATTGCTAAGTCAACATGAGATTCCGCCACCTTCTCGGGCATCCGCAAAGTTTCGAAGATTGCAGAACTCTCGCTAATAAGATCCTTCGCAAACTCTTGAGCACCCGCAACCTGCCTCGCGCTTCCGATCCAACCAGTCAAAGTTCCAGCTCTGAGCAAAAGCTCCGCCTTGGCGTGCTCTGGCAGCCCATTCGTTTGAGGACGAACAAGTAATCCGTTCCAAAAAGGCTGCAAAGCTTCAGCTGCGCGTTCATACTCGCCAGCTTCCTCCAGATTCTTCGCAAGCTCACATATAGGAAGAAGATCATCGGCGACGATGCCCGCGCCAACATTCTCAGAAACGGATGTATGCAACTCCATATCAAGTCTCCACTTTTTGATTTCGCAAGGAACCTTGCAAGCCTCTCAATTGATGGATATTATCATCATTAACCAATTAATCTACTTGGTTACACACCGGCCTCACTGGCTTTGACTACAAATTCTGAGGAGAAGATCAAATGAAACTTGTTAAAAACTTCGTATTTGCCGTGGTTCTTGTGTCCGCGTTAGCAGTTAACACTCCTGCCGGAGAACAGGATGTTCCTGGTTACGTTCCACCAACTCCGCCCAAGGCCACGAGCATTAACGACGAATATACCTTCATTGCCAATACTGAAGAGGCTGGAGGCATCACGGCTGATTACCTGTTATTCGAAGCGTTGGCGGCCCTGCTATCTGTGTACTGAGAAGCGCACACCCAAAACAAACCACTAACAGCGTACGCCGTGGCGTAGCCTAGCGGCTGGTGGTTTTGTGTGTCCGGGCTCACCGATCAACGTATGAAAAGCTTGCTTGGGAGGCGGTGACGCCGTGCATCGTACCCCCATATGGCCTCCGTGGCAATAGCGAAGTTTAACTATTCTGCGGCAAAAAGCCTCAGGGGCTACCGCCGGTTTTATTTTGGCGTCCTTTTTCCTGACTGTTCCTCTCCTTTTCTGGGTGTTTCGGTGCTCTCGACCAGCCGTCGCACCGTTTCGAGCGTATCAATTTCGGCCAGCGCCTTGTCCGGCCGTAGCCGAAGTATTCTCGGAAAACGAAGCGCATAACCGCTTTTATGTCGCTTCGACGGCTGTACTCTGTCAAAAGTTACTTCAATAACTGTCGTTGGCTCGACAATTCTAACCCGACCATGGGCAAACTCTTGAATGGTGTGGCTTTTGAACCACTCCGTCAACTCGGTCAACTCGCGATCGGTTAACCCCGAATAAGCCTTACCAATATTTAACAGCTCATCGTCGTCCGCTGATCGGCGAACCGCGAAAGTGTAATCGGAAAGCAAATTCCGCCGCTTTCCGTGGCCCACTTCCACCGCAGTCACTGCAACATCGAGCGTCGCAATAGCCCGCTTCAACTTCAACCAATCGCGCCCCCGGCGACCCGGCTTATAGGACGAACTCGGACTCTTGATCATGAGTCCTTCATTTCCCCGCTCGCGCGCCCGTTCAAACTCATCGTCGAGCATGGCTGCGTCGGAAAGCAATTTGCCCTGGGACATTCGCAGCCGGCCGTGCTCAGGGACCATCTGGGCCAGTAGATGTCTTCGCTCCGTCAAGGGTTGGTCGATGAGAACGTTTCCGCCCCCATAAAGAAGATCATAGGCCACCAATACAACTGGCACCGCCTGCAGTAACTGACTGCCGGCGTTCTTGCGGCCGAGCCTCTTCTGCAACTCGCTGAAGGGAAGAATGACTTCACCGTTCGCAGGAATTATCTCGCCATCGATGATCGCATCTGTTGGCAGGGACCGAAGCGGTTCAATCAACTCTGGAAACCGATTAGTAATCTCATCCATTGTGCGCGAGTAGATCGCAACTCTTCCCGAATCGACATGCGCCTGAGCACGAATGCCGTCAAATTTGTCTTCAACTAAAAACTCCGCCGGCATAGTCCTGGCCACATCCGTCAGATCAGCAGCCGGTGTTGCCAACATGAACTTGATCGGATGAAACAATCGCATGTTGACGTTCTGTAGATCGCCAAGCCTCGCGCGCGTCGCTATCTCGCCGATATCACCAAGCAGCATGTTGGCGTACGAAACGTCAACCAACGACCGGCCAAAGACACGCGCAACCGCATCCTCGACCAGACTCTCTCTTAGACCAATACGCAGATCGCCGGCTAACAACTTCACCAGGTACTTCGCTTCGAGTGGCGTTGCTCTGTGCAACACCGCCGCGAGTAGTCCAGTCTTGTTCTTGATCCCACGAGTTTCACTTAGCCTCGCGATCAAAGATTCAGTTTCAGCGAGAGTGATGCTGGGTTGGACCACGCGTTTTGTTTCTTTGACTATTTCCTCAGCAAGTTCGCCTGGGTCTCCCAAACGAACATAACGTGGATAGAGATCTTCACCACTGAAACCAGTAGCATCGCTGAGCGCAGCGCTTATGATGCTGCCACCAACGTTCGTGGTCCTCGCGTCGTTCTGCGCAAACTGATGTCCCGCGAAGTAGCGCGCCGCGCGCGTCAAATCAGGATCTGAGAGTGTCTCGAGATAAGTTCCGAGGATCGCCGCTTTCTCGAGTTTCTTGGTCGTTGACGCTATAGCTTCCGCACACTCTGCGAACCGCTGTAGAGTTGCAGCAGATTCAATCGCGTATTCCGAGTTAACGACGTTATCGCTCATAGTCAGGCCAGAAGGTAAACTGTTCAGAATCTTAAATGATCCTCACAAAATCCATTAGTAGCGCTGGTGCCTTCTGCTTTCCATCACGACGCGCTACAATCGGGCGTCACCGAAAACCCGACTCTTTCCGGGCATCCCACTCCGGCAAGGTTTCTCGCGTTCGCAGTTTCTGTAGGAAGGTAAAGAAGAACCGTGTTTGCACTCATTCTCGAATCCCTCGGCAGCACCGAGTTAATCTTCATCCTGGCAATTGCGCTAATCTTCTTCGGCCCCAGGAAACTGCCGCAACTCGCACGCTCGATGGGCAAGGGTCTGGCCGAATTTCGAAGAGCCTCGGACGACTTTAAGCGAACGTGGGAGCGGGAAGTGGCTTTGGAAACCTCCAGAACTGAAGACAGCACAATCCTTGATAATGAGCCGGATCCATACGGATACACAAAGACTGACGACACACTTGCCGTCGAAAACCCGGAGCCTGCGCCGGAGTTAGTAACCGCTGATCCGGAATTGGCCGTGCCAAGAGAGGGCATTGTCGAAGCGACTTCAGAAGCACTACCCGAAGTCCCGGAGATTCCTACCGAACCTGCTCAACCGGAACCCGTAAGAAAACAAGATTGGCTATAACAAACTCGCATGTCTGCATTTCTCAAAGCACTATCCACCAATAGGGGAAGAGAAGAAGAACTCGGCGGGCAGATGTCTTTTCTGGAGCATCTCGACGAGCTGCGCCGCCGTCTGATCCGTTGCTTCGTTGTGGTGTTTCTGGCCGCAGCCGTCAGTTGGATCTTTTCTGAGCGCATCTACGACTTCCTCGCCGCTCCTGTCGTACGCGCACTCTCGGACGCTCAGCGACAGCAAGTGCCAATCGCCGGTCAGAGCGGAACAGAGGTTATCGCTACGGTAAGTTCACTTAAAGAGAATGACTCCGGACGGTATGTCTTTGCGCAGGAGACTAAGCTCGGCACCGGCTTGATTCCAGCCGGAGCCTCCGTAATGTCCAGCGTGCACAAAGACGCAGAAGGTAAGTTAGCTCTATTCACTGATGAGGCTCTCTTTGCGGGGAACACTGTTATTCCGAAGGGTGTGCGCTTACCTACCGATCTCAGCGGCACGACAGAATCGTTTTCCGGAGAGAATGACAAGTTGATCGTCACAACTGCTCTCGAGCCCTTTTCTCTCTGGGTTAAGGTCTCACTCTATGCGGCGATCTGTATCTCCGTGCCGTTTCTGCTCTTCCAGATCTGGGGATTTGTCGCTCCGGGGTTGTATCCCCATGAACGAGCATACGTGACGCCGTTCATCACCCTATCGTCGATCTCATTCGTACTCGGAGCCGCATTCGCCTATTACGTGCTCTTTCCGCCTGCCGCCAAGTATCTTCTTGGACTCGGCAGCGACTTTCGCCTATTGCTGAAGGCGAACGACTATTTCGATTTCATCATAATCATCATGCTGGGGATGGGAGTCGTCTTCCAGATGCCGGCCGTTACCTACGTCCTTGCGCGGATCGGGCTCGTTACCGCGGGATTCATGGTCAAGATCTGGAAAACCGCGCTCATAGTCATTATGCTCAGTGCCGCAATTCTGTCGCCAACCAGTGACGTCCCAAACATGCTTTTGTTCGCAGCGCCGATGATTGTTCTCTACCTGATTTCGATCTTCATCGCCTGGATTTTCAATAAACCCCGGACGGTGAGCTAAACGTCTCGAATTACTTGGGTTTTAGGCCTTTTTGAGGCAACTAGCCCACCGGTCACGGCATCTTGACTGTGTTCTCAGCGCAAGCTTAGAATCCAGAGTCTTCTAACGGTAACCGGCAGCAGTCCGTATCGCACGAATTCGTACAGCATCCACAGGAGTTTTTTAATGTCTTACCAGAAAGTTGCTCTGTGTCTGGCCATGATTGGCACCCTCTCGTTGAACTTCAGTCCCGCGCTTTTAGCCCAGGAGCAGCAGCAGGATCCGACCAACAAGCCCCGCAATGTTAAGCCGGAACTGAAAAAAGCGTACAAGGATTGGCTCGACAAAGACGTCACTTACATCATTACGGACGAAGAACGTAAGGCATTCAAGAAACTGGCCACTGACGACGAGCGCGAAAGATTCATCGAGGAATTCTGGCGCCGGCGTGATCCGGATCCTGACACGGACGAGAACGAATTCAAGGAAGAGTATTACGAGCGCATCGCCTACGCGAACGAGCATTTCAGCTCTGGTATTCCTGGTTGGAAAACCGACCGCGGCCGGATCTGGATCATGTATGGCAAGCCGGACGGGCGCGAGACACACCCGATGGGCGGCTCCTACGAACGACCGTCATATGAAGGCGGCGGATCCACCACCACCTATCCTTTCGAAGTCTGGTTCTATCGTTACATCGCGGGCGTCGGTTCGGGAGTCGAGATCGAGTTTGTCGATCCGACCGGTAGCGGTGAGTATCGCATCGCAAGGAATCCAAACGAAAAGGACGCGCTGCTGATGATTCCCGGCGCTGGCCTGACTCTTTCCGAACAGTTAGGACTTACCGACAAGGCTGATCGCATTTCGGGTATCGGTGGTATAGGCAACGGCCAATATCAACGCGAACAAGACAGCCCGTTCTCGCGATTGCAATTGCTCGCCGACCTAAATCGTCCGCCCCAGGTGAAATTCAACGACCTCGCGACCGCGGTCAACACCGGCGTCGTCGAAGAGAACCCACTCAACTTCGATCTGCGAATTGACTTCTTCCGCCAGTCAGACGAACGAGTGATCACCGCTTTCACAATCCAGGCCGAGAACAAGGATCTCGTGTTTCAGGATAGCGGTGGCTTGCAACAAGCGCGCATGAACATCTTTGCGCGAATCACGTCAGTGGCGGGACGGCGCGTTGGTATCTTCGAAGATCCTGTAATCACGACCGCAACCGCTCAAGAGTTGAGCGAAGCGAAAGATCGCAAGTCTGCGTACCAGAAAGCAGTGCCACTGGCTCCCGGAACTTACAAGGTGGACGTAATCGTTCGCGACGTGACTTCAGGCGCAACCGGTCTCAAACAACTCGGGTTCACCGTGCCGCGGTACGATCAGGAGAAACTCTCGACTTCCACAATGATCCTGGCTGCGAAGCTCGAGTCGCTCCACGATCAACCAGCAGTGGGCCAATTTGTAATCGGCACCACCAAAGTCATACCTAACGTGTCGGGCGTTTATCGTCGTGGACAACCGGTCGGTGTCTATCTACAGGTCTACAACGCCGGTATCGATCAAACCACGCTTCGTCCTTCGGTGGACGTTGAGTATGCACTCATCAAGGACGGCAAGGAGCTTGGTAAGCAAGCTGAAGACTGGCGCGGACTGAGTGATTCCGGTCAGCGATTGACACTCGCTCGCTTAATCGACACGCGCAACCTGACGGCAGGCGAATACGAAGTCGCTATCCGGATTCGCGATCGCGTTACTGGTCAGGCGTTGTCACCTTCGCAAAAGTTCAGCGTTACGCAGTAATCAGTTTTCCAGACAGAGCTGTTTTCTTTCACAACGTCGTCTCCCCGCAATGGCTTTGAACCGGCTAACTTTCAGTTAGCCGGATTTCGCCTCAATTGAAAGGAAGGGACGCGTATGCCTGTCTCATCGCTGCGGCGATTCATCGCCGTTCTGCTCCTGGTTTCGTTCTCCGGCCTCACAGTTCCCGCACAAGAAACGAAACCAAACCCCGAAGAGAAACCGCGCAAGGTTAAGAAAGAGCTAAAAAAGGCGTACCTTGATTGGATCGAAGACGTCGATCCGATACTGACTAAGTCTGAGCGGGACGCATTCAAGAAACTCGAGACTGACGAAGAGCGTGAGCAATTCATTCTTGAATTCTGGCGGGCTCGCGATCCGGATCCGGATACCGAAGAGAACGAGTTCAAGGACGAGTTTTACGAGCGCGTCGCTTACGCGAATGCACACTTCTCCTCCGGCAAACCAGGACGGCTCACCGACCGCGGCAGAATCTACATCAAGTTCGGAAAGCCTGACGCAATCGAATCACATCCCACCGGTGGTCCCTACGAAAGGTCGTGGGCAGAAGGCGGTGGGTCAACTTCGACCTATCCTTTCGAAAAGTGGTTTTATCGATACATTCCGAACGTAAAAAGCGGAATCGAACTGGAATTCGTTGACCGAAGCGGGTCAGGCGAATACCGGTTGGCGCGAAACCCCGACGAAAAAGATGCACTGATCCACATACCCGGGGCAGGACTAACTTTTGGTGAGATGGCCGGAATCGAGAACCGCGCCGATCGAATCGGGCACCTCGGCGGCTTTGGATTGGCGAACTATCGTTCAAATCAGTATTCGCCATTCGAAGTGATGGATACTCAAATCGGACTTGAGAGAGATCTCGTGGTCAATCGAAGTTTCTTCGGCGGCTCGATCCTGAATACTCCCATCGCAGATCCCGACGCGATAACAGTCGATACTCAGTTCAACTACTTTCGGCAATCTGACAATCGTGTGCTCGCGGTTCTCACCGTTCAAACCGAAAACAGCGACCTGACGTTCACGAACAGTGGCGGACTGGAGATCGCGCGTTTGAACATCTTCGGGAAACTAACATCCGTGGCAAATCGTCCGGCCGGGAAGTTCGAAGACGCGGTTACGACTACGGCCACATCCGAAGAGTTGAGCAGTTTGCGCCAGCGAAAGTCTGTTTATGCAAAAGGGTTCGTCCTTTATCCCGGACGTTATCGAGTGGACGTAGTAGTGCGAGATGTTGAATCCGGCGCTGCGGGTCTGAAGCAGATTGGGTTTGAAGTACCGCATTTCCCGGCGGATCGACTCTCGGCTTCAAGCGTCATTCTCGCGGCAAGGCTCGAGAAGCTAGAAAGTGGAGACCCGATTAGTCAATTCCAAATCGGCACGACCAAAGTGATTCCGAATCTCTCGAAGACGTACCGTCGCGGTGAACCAGTTGGTATTTACCTACAGGTTTACAACGCGGGCATCGATCAAACGACTTTGCGACCGGCCGCAGACGTCGAGTATGTGTTGCTGAAAAACGGAAAGGAAGTGGGCAAGCAGACTGAAGATTGGCAGGAAATCAACGACGCTGGTCAACGGCTCACTCTAACACGCCTGATCGATAGCACTTCGCTTGAACGCGGCGAGTATCAGGTTCAAGTTCGCATTCGCGATCAAGTCACTGGTGAGACAATCAAGCCATCCGCAACGTTCACCATCGTGCCGTAGCTTGATCTCAGCCTGAGGAGTTTCAACCACAAAGACACTAAGACACAAAGATAAATAAAAATTTAGTGTCTTTGTGGTTCAACTCTTCAGCGCCGTAGCGACTGACGAATAAACTGTTCGACCTGATTTAAGTACTGATCGCCGAGCGAACCGAACAGATTGTGTCCGCCCTCACGCAGTATCAACAACTGCTTCGGTTCCTTCGCAGCGGCAAAAAGCAATTGTGCCTCGGAGGTTGGTAAGACTGGATCAGGATCCCCGTGCGTGACCAACACTGGCGCCTTCACTGCCGCCAACTTTCGCGCTGAGTCGAAACGGTTCTTGCTGAGGAAATGCAGCCATCGCGGCAACCAAGGCAACGCATTACTCGCTACCGAACTCGCCGAACTAAACCCTGACTCCAGTATCACAGCTCCAACTGCCTGTCGCGACGCCACGTCGGCGGCCACCGCAGTTCCGAGCGACTGCCCGTGAAGCACGACACTCTCCGCACGAGCGCCCTTCTCGTCTATTACAAACGCAAGCGCCGCATCGCCATCCGCATACAAACCCGATTCACTTCCGACTTTTCCTTCACTCGCACCGTAACCGCGATAGTCGAAAAGCAAAACGTTGAAGCCGCGTTTCGCATACCATTGGCCCACCCAGCTCACGTTTGAGATATTTCCGCCGTTGCCGTGAAAGTAAATGATGGTTGCTGTTTCTGGCTTGGAGTCTGCGCGGAAGAACCACCCGTGAAGTCGCGTCCCGTCGGCCGAGTTGAACCACACATTTTCCGCTCCGGCGGGCGCCGCCAATTGCTCCCCAGCGGCGACGCGAACCGGATGGAACGTCATCGCCGACTCCAGCCAGCGCAGACCGAAAACAAACGCGACGCAACCAAACGCGATCCCAATGGTTAGACCGATCATGCGTTCTCGGGAAAAGAAGCGAATCATAAGCTTTGCTATCCACACATTACGCAGATTACACCGATCAGTTTTATGAAATTTGTGTAATCTGTGGATAGAGAATTTTTCAAACTCAAATGCTAAGATTGGCCACGTAATGACCAAAGCAGTTGAGTTAACCGGGCTTAATCAAGCAGAACTCGTTTCATTCGTCGAAACGCTGGGTGAGCCGGCCTATCGTGGCCGCCAGCTCTTCGCCGCTCTCCAGCACCGCCGCCTGCGCGACTTCGACGAGATCAGCGATCTCCCCAGGAATCTACGAACGCGGCTGCACGAAGTAGCCCACGCCAGTACTCTAACAGTTGAATCACAATACGCTTCAACCGACGGCACGCGTCGCTACTTGATGAAAACCCACGACGGATTACCAGTCGAAACAGTCTTCATTCCCGAAGAACGACGCGACACGATCTGCTTTTCGTCACAGTCCGGCTGTCCACTGCAGTGTACCTTTTGTTTGACTGCGCAACTCGGTCTGTTACGTTCCCTAACAGCCGGCGAGATCGTCGAGCAGATTCTCGTCGCCTTAAACGATGCTTACGGAACCGGCGTCGAGCTGCCACGCGGAACGAATCTCGTGGCAATGGGCGCAGGTGAGCCGCTACTCAATCTCGACTCGCTGATGAAAGCACTGCGCGTCATGTCCGATCCGCAGGGTCTTCACATCGTGCCGAATCGCGTCACCGTTTCAACTGCCGGTGTGGTCCCACGCATTCTGGATCTCGCGCGCATTTCGGATCGACCGCATCTCGCAATCTCGCTTGCCGCCCCGACAGACGAGCTCCGCGACGTGCTGATGCCAATCAACAAGCGCTGGCCACTCGAAGAACTACTCGCTGCCTGCAAAGTCTTTGAAAAAACTCTGAAGCCGGGTGAACGGCTCACGTTTGAATACGTGATGCTCGACGGTGTCAACGATTCCGACGAGCAGGCAAGACAACTCGCGAACCTACTAAACCGGCACGGCGTTGCCTCTAAAGTAAACCTGATTCCACACAACCCGGCGGAGCCACTACCTTATCGACCTTCGCCCCAGGCTACCGTCGATCGATTCAAGAACATTCTGGAGTCGAAAGGTATTCACACTTACGTGCGAAAACCGCGCGGCCGCGATATTTTTGCTGCGTGCGGGCAACTAGCGGCGCGCCAGGTAACACTTAATACCTGCAACGAAACGACCTCTATCGGAGCTAACAATTAAATGACCAGACACTCGATTCTTCGTCTATTTTCATTAACCGTCATCCTGCTCCTGCCAGTTAGTTTTTATTCCCATCCGGCGCCGCAGTCTTCTGCCGACGTGAACGTCACCGGTTCAATCGCGCCGGACAAAATAAAGAAGGGGCGCGTGGTCCGCGCGACTGTAGTCATCGACATTCCCGCCGGATTGCACGTTCAATCGAACAAGCCGCTGGATAAGTTTCTCGTCCCCACCAAGCTCGACGTCGAAACACCGCCAGGCATGAAGGTTGGCCCGATTTCGTATCCCCGCGCGTTGATGCGCAAACTGAAATTCTCAAAATCAATGGTCGCGGTTTATGAAGGTAAATCGATGGTTCGCTTCAACGTTACCGTGCCCGCGAACTACTCTGGATCGTCAGGCGAGATCAAAGGGAAACTAAGATTCCAGGCGTGCGACGACGACTCGTGCTTCCCGCCAGTGACGCGCGAAGTGAAGATGTGGCTCAACGTCGAGTGACGAGATTATTTCTTCCCAACAACAGCCATCAACCTGCCGACTCTCCCGTGCAGACTCTTTTCCTTTCGATAAGAAAAGAAGAGATCCGTGCGACACATCGTGCAGATCGGCGCAATGTGAATTCGCTCGGCAAGAACTCCCGCTGATTCCAATTGCTCTCGATTTGCTCTCAGCAGATCGATCTTCGCGTGGCCGGGGCGCGTCGTCGTAAACAGGTTCGCGCCGCTAAACCGGCTCGTGAACGCATCGATCACATCGGTCCCGACTTCATAACAACAGGGTCCAGCCGACGCGCCAATCGCAACGCGCAGGTTCTCAGGTTTCGCGCCGTATTGCTGAACCAGTCTGTTTACGCCAACAACGGCGGCTGTGGCCAACGTACCGCGCCAACCGGCGTGTATCGCAGCGAATCCACCAGTAACGGGATCACCGATCAAGATCGGCACGCAGTCGGCGGTTTTGACTCCGGCCAGAACGCCCTTTGTCTTGCTCACGATCACATCGCAATAGATCGTGTCACCACGTTCGTTCTCCGCGGGCTTGGCCTCCTGCGCACTTTCAACCACACGCACGTCGGCGCCATGGACCTGCCAACAACCAGCCAATGCCCAGTCGCCCGGAAAAAGCTTGAGAAAGCGGCGACGATTCTCCAGAATGTTCTCCGCACGGTCATCGTTGAAGCCGGCCAGGCTGAGCGCATCTTTTGGCATTTCACTCACGCCGCCGCCTCGCGTTGAGAAGCCGTTGATGAATCCGTCCGCTTCAAGTGGAGCGCAAATAAGCGCGCGCACGCCATCGAGTTCGCGCCAGTAGAATCCAGCTTCGTTTAGTTGATCGTCACTCGTGATTATTTCCATCGGTATAGACATTATCGAAGTCGCACGAATTCGCGAAGTGCTCCTGCGCACGCCGCGGTTTGCCGAACGTGTTTTCACGCGCGCTGAGCGCGATTACTGCGACAGCCGAGGCGTCGTCGCCGCCCAGCATTATGCAGCGCGCTTCGCGGCAAAAGAAGCGGCTTTGAAAGCATTACAAACTGGTTGGCGCGGAGGAATCAGTTGGCAGGATATTGAAGTTTCATCGAAAGAGAGCGGCGCGCCCTACTTGATCTTTACCGGACAGGTGATGAAGGTTTTTGAAGGGTTTGGCGCAACCGCAACGCATCTCTCGATCTCACACACCAGCGAGCACGCGATCGCTCAGGTCGTCCTTGAACGCGAGGTTATGCTGTAAAAAGAATTACTCGCTCAAAGGCGCAAAGCTCTGACCCTCTGTGCAGCCGCAGGTCAGAAACTTTGCGTCTTTGCGCCTTTGCGCGAGTAATTTCTTATTTGAACACGACCGGGTCATCGCATATCGTTGACGAGCGTGCGCTGTCCGTTCGCACCAATCTCCACTCGCGTTGACTTATAGGTTCTTAAGCCCATCGACACGGTCTCTCGTTTCTCAACCGGCCGTTGTTGGGCAATCGTGAAGCCGCTCTCGCCTTCGATCTCTTCCGCAAACGGACTCGTCTGTGGCGGCAAGTTGCCGTGAAGATAACACTCGAGGTTTGGTGACGTTTGCTGGGTGACTGCGATCAACTCGCGAAGCGGACAGGTCACCGTCGAACGTAATCCCGTCATCGTATCAATCTCAACGAACTTGATGCCCTCAGGACATTCGAAGTTGGAACCACCAAGATCGGGTCTCAACGCGATCGCTTCCTTCATGAACTCAGCCCACGCAGGCATCGCAGCTTCGGCGCCGGTCAAACCGAGTTGCTTGTTGTCGTCAAAACCGATCCAAACGACGCACACGAGGTTTGGCGAGTAACCAACAAACCATCCATCTCGCGACGTTCCGGTTTTTCCCGCGATGGCAGTTCCGGGAACTGAGCCACGTGCTTTCCTTGCAGTGCCGCGGTCGATGACGCCGGAGAGCATGTTGGTGATCATGTACGCAGTGGTCGGACTAACAACCTGTTCCATCTCCGGCGACATTATGTGCGCCGCAGGTGGTTCGCCGACATTTGTGATCGCCTTTGACTGCACTCGCCGCCCTTCGTTCAAAAAGGCCGCATAAGCTGACGCTAACTGCAACGGACTGACTTCTTTGGTTCCAAGTGCAAGCGACGGGTAACGCTCTGGTTTTGGTAACCCAAACCTCGCTGCGAGATTCGCCGTTCGCGCCAGACCAGTTTGGAGAGCGATATCGACTGTGACGACGTTTAGAGATCTGACGAGACCGGTGCGCATCGTCACTTCACCCATCGAGTAACCGCCGCCATAGTTTGCCGGGCGATAGATCTTGTCGCGGTCGTAAACAAAGTCTCGCGGCGCATCCATGAACATCCGCACCGGCGACATGCCATCTTCCAGCGCGGCTGCGTAAACAAATGGCTTGAAGGTCGAACCAGGCTGCCGCATGGCATCTGTCGCACGGTTTAGCTGCGACTCGGCGTAGTCGCGACCACCGACCATCGCCAGCACGTCGCCCGTGTGCGGATCGAGTGCAACGAGCGCAGCCTGTGGCTTCAAACCTTTACTCTCGAAACGAGGATCAAGCCGGTCCAACTGTTTCCTCAGCGCACGCTCAGCTACTTCCTGCAACTCAAGGTCGATGGTCGTGTAGATCCGCTGGTTGTCCCCCGATGTTTCGAACTCCGATTCGGCCAAACGATTAACGTAATCGACAAAGTAAGGCGCAAGACTGTTATTGAGATTTGCCGCCGGCGCGACAACGATTCCCTCCCCCGAAGCGGTTGCGTATTGCTGCGCAGTGATCCAACCGTTCTCCTGCATGGCCTGTAGCACCGTATCTCGTCTGGCTTTTGCGGTTTCGGGATGACGCACAGGGGAATAACGCGCGGGGCTCTGAATCATGCCGGCGAGTGTGGCGGCTTCACTGAGACTGAGATCGCGCAACTGCTTGCCATAGAAAACCTCGGCAGCCTCGTTCACGCCACGCACGGCTACCGCTCCGCGTTGGCCCAGGTAGATCTCGTTGCAATAGAGCGCAAGAATGTCCTGTTTCGACAACCGGCGTTCGAGAGCGACCGCCAACATCGCCTCCGCATACTTCCGGCGAAAAGTCTTTTCCGGCGAAAGGTAAGTATTCTTGATGAGCTGCTGTGTGATCGTCGAACCGCCCTGGCCCAACCGCTCGTCACCGGCATTTCTCAGCAGCGCACGTGTTAACCCGGCGAGATCGACGCCTGAGTGATCGAAGAAACGTTTGTCTTCGATGGCGAGAATGGCGTGGACCAGCACCTCGGGTATCTCGTTGTAACTCAGTAGCTCGCGTTTGCCACCCTTCGACGAGAGATCGTTTGAAAGGATCTCCGGCTCGAGCGCAAACGAATCAAGCGCGACAGCATCTCCACGAAGCTCGGTAATCTCGTCTCCTTCAAAGCTGACCCGCACCAATTCCGGTCTTTTCCTGTTTGACGGGCCGGGCCGAATCTCAAGCTCTGAACCATTGACGATAAAACTTCCACTCCAGACGTTGCTGGCGTTGGATTCGAGGTAACCAGCGCGACGCAGAGCCGTGATTAGCTTCTCGCGCGAAAGTCTTTGACCTGGTTGCAGCACACGCGGCGCAGCGTAAAGTCCGGGACGGCTGGTGAGGTAACCAGTCGACAGTCGAGCATCGATGATTTGTGAATAGTGGTTATAAGAACGCAGCAGAGCGTCGGCTCCGACAGCGAGTCCGAAAACCAACAGGACGAGACCGAGCCTGACCAGGACACGAGGCCTCATGAAGTCGCTGAGAGTTGAATTAGGATTACGCACGCAAAGGCGCAAAGACGCAAAGTTCTGACCCTCAGGGAAGCCGAAGGT
>JBIOVO010000096.1:0-11945 GCA_044867735.1 Pyrinomonadaceae bacterium
CGTCCACTGCAAAACGTGCGACATCATGGATCCCTACCAGATTATTAATTGGGTAACACCTGAGGGCGGCGGTGGGCCAGACTATAAGGGAATGTAGATCTGGATCTTTGATCTTGGATCTTTGTTCTTTGGAGATTCGGAGGCTCCGACAAAGATCAAAGTACAAAGATCAAAGCACCAAGGTCTAAGATCCAAGCTCCAAGATCTACTCTTTATCCCCGTCTTCCTTAATGTCGAAATGCACTCGGCCGCGCATCACTTCTTCAAGCGCAATGCGCGTGGGTTTGTGTTTTTGAGGATCGATCTCGATTCTGGGCTGCGCGCCGCGCTGTAATTGTTTGCTGCGCTTCGCGGCGAGGATTATCAAACGATACTTCGAATCAACTTCCTGCCCGGCAGTTCCATCCACTTCACTCTCAACCAGGTCTGTCGTTGTTGCCACTCGATTGCTCCTTCTTTTAATGACGCTATTAATTACATTAGTCGCTCCCCGACATGAATTCTTTAATCACTTCGAGAACCAAACCTTCCTGGCGCATGCAGCGGGCGCGTTCGGCATAAATGATCGAGGCAAGCTGGCTCGCTGCTCTATCAATCTCATCGTTAATTATCACGTAGTCGAAAAGCGAGTACTGCTTCAGTTCCTCCGGCGCATTGCGCAAACGAACTTCCAGTTCTTCCGGACCGTCGGTGCCGCGCGCGCACAATCGTTGTCGCAATACCTCGAGTGATGGCGGCAGAATGAAGATACTGACCGAATCCATCAGCAACTGGCGCACGCTCGCAGCGCCCTGCACGTCAACTTCCAAAACGATGTCGGCGCCAGCCGCGGTCTCCGTAAGGATCTGGTTCTTCGCTGTCCCGTAGTAGTTTCCGTGAACGCAGGCCCACTCCAAAAACTCGCCGGCAGCCACCATTTCCTCGAAAACGTCACAGTTTACAAAGAAATACTCGCGGCCATGCTCTTCACCAGGACGTGGCGCACGAGTCGTGAACGACACAGAATAGCTAAGATTCGGCACAACATCCAGCACGTGACGAATGATTGTGCCCTTGCCACCGCCCGACGGCGAGCTAACGACGAACAGCGTGCCTCTCGCGGTAGCTTGTTTGATTGGTTTCGCCGTTTCCAACTCTTTCACTCTACTCGACATTCTGAACCTGCTCACGAAGTTTTTCGACTTCCGCTTTTATTGCCAATCCTGCTTCTTTAATCACGAGATCCGTTGACTTTGAAAGAGTCGTGTTTGCTTCACGATTGAGTTCCTGAAGCAGAAAGTCGAGCATCTTGCCGGCTTCTCCGGGCGAGTTAAGCGCTTCCTGAAACTGCGAAAGATGACTACGCAACCGGACCATCTCTTCACTGACATCACTTCGATCGGCAAGGTACGCAACCTCCTGGGCCAATCGCACCGGATCGATCTCAACAACTTGCCCGCCGCGATTCAGCAGTTCGCCGATGCGCTTCTGCAAACGCAGTCGATACGCATCAGCCAACCCGGCGGCAGACGATTCGATAACAGGCACCAGCGACTCGATCTTTCGCACCCGATCGTGCAGTTCCTGTTTGAGTGCTTCACCCTCTTGCTCACGCATTTTCTCGAGCTCGTCCAGAGCCTGGTCCAACGCCTTCTCGAGGGCGGTGATCATTCTCTCATCGATGCCGTTGCGAGCCGGTTGAATGGCGCCGGGAATACGTGCAAGCACGTTGATGTCCAACTCTCCGGCGATGTCGAAATCCCGCTGGAGTTGTTTCAGCGCGTTGACGTAGCCGGCGATCAGCGGGCGATTGAGTTCGTAAGCGATCTGCGCCGCTCGTTCCATGCTGACGGTTACGTCCACACGGCCGCGCGAAAGTCTTCCGGTGATCCGTTTCTTGATCGAAGGCTCGAGTGAAGCCAGTTCCGATCCGACGCGCAGGTGGATGTCGAGGAAACGATTGTTAACGGTCTTCAGGTCAACTGAGACGGAGAAATCGTCGCCCGCCACCATGCCCTTGCCGTATCCAGTCATTGATTTCATGGTTTTAAAAGAATAGGTCCTATAGGACCTATTGGACCTATTTTAATTCCCGACTGATGCGAGTTCCTCTTCATCGGCAAATTGCAGCTCGTAAAGCTTCTTGTACTGCCCGCCCTGGGCCAGCAGCTGCGCATGCGTGCCGGTTTCAATGATGCGCCCGGCTACCATTACGACGATCACGTCTGCACGACGGACGGTCGAGAGACGATGGGCGATCACGATTGTCGTTCGGTTTCGGACCAGATTGCCGATAGCTTGCTGGACCAGGCGCTCGGATTCAGCGTCAAGCGCCGAAGTCGCTTCATCTAAGATCAGGACCGGTGCGTTAACCAGAATTGCGCGGGCGATAGCAAGGCGTTGACGCTGACCACCGGAAAGAAAGATGCCGCGCTCGCCGACAATCGTATCGTAACCTTCGGGTAGTTCGCGAATGAAGTCGTGGGCAAATGCAATCAGGGCAGCCTCTTCGACCTCTCTGTCACTTGCCTCCGGCTTCCCGTAAGCGATGTTATGACGCACCGTATCGTTGAAAAGCACGGTCTCCTGCGTGACGAGTGCGATCTGCTTTCTCAAACTGGAAATCGTCGTCTCTCGAAGATCGATCCCATCCCACAACACGGCGCCTGAACTCGGATCGTGAAAACGAGGCAGCAGTTTTGTCAGCGTGGATTTTCCACCACCTGACTCGCCGACCAGCGCCACCATCGTTCCCGCTTTTATCTTCAGACTGACATCACGCAGCACCGATCTCGATTCGTTCGCATAACCAAACGACACGTTGCGCAGCTCGATTTCATTCTTCACCGTTGGAAGTTCGGTAGCACCAGGCTTCTCTTTGATCTCAGCATGTTCATCCATCACTTCCCACACGTGATGCGCCGCCGCGAGCGCCTGCTCCATGCTGTTCTGCAACCGCGAGAGCTTGCGCATCGGGTCGTAACTGCGAAACAGAAAGAAAAGGAAAGTGACGAACTGGGCCGTGTTCATTCGGCCATCGATGATCTCGCGTTGACCAAAGAACAGCAGCAGCACGACGAAAAGAATTCCGATCATTTCGATCGTCGGCGGTGAGGCGCCTGCGATACTCGCGCTCCGCAAGTTTGCCCTGACGATTCTCCTGGCGACATCGGTGAAGCGTTGCGCTTCGCGTTTCTCCGCACGATACGCCTTCACGATTCCCTGGTTCGCGAGGGCTTCCTGCGCGGTGTCAGTCAACTGCTTGCTGCCTTCAAAACTCTCACGCGCCAGATTGCGGAGAGCTTTGCCAAACTTCGCCGTCAGCACTGCGATTACGGGAGCTATCAGTAACGACCCGAGCGTCAGTCGCCAACTGTAGTAAAAAGACGCTGACAGAAACGCGATCAAGGTAAAACTCTCGCGCAGCATGTCGCGAATGGTGCTGGTGACGGCGGTCTCGATCGCAGCGGCACTGGAAACGAGTCTTGAAACCAGATAGTTGGTACGGTGGCGCTCAAAGAAGCTGGCAGACTGTTGGAGCAGGTGATTGTAGAGATCCTGGCGTAGTTTGAGCACAGCCGACTGCCCGATACGCGCCATCAAGTAGGTCGATAAATACTCGGCAATGCCTTTGGCGATGGTGAAAACGATCAGCAGAATCGAGATCATTTTCCACGCCTCGAGCGGCGCCTGGGGAATTAAATGTTGCAGACCGAAAATCGTCGCGGTACGCTGACCAGCGCCCTGCACGAAGGCTTGATCGAAGATTGGAACGATCAGTCCGCCAATCGCACTTTCCAGAACGCCCACGATGAGCATGGCAATTGTGGCAAGGGTGAAGACTGGCCAGTGAGGTCTCAAATACTTTAACAGGCGACGAAGATCACGCATCTCTGGTTGCGAAAATCTCTGATCAGTTGCTATAAGGAAGGGCAGAAGCGGTCCAAAGCCTTAAAAAGGAACTATACTTACCCCCGCTAATTTGCGTCAAGGCTGACGGTTTTCCCGATCCCTTTGTTGTTTGCAGTCATGCAACTGGTTTCCCCGAATGACTCTGCTAAGATTTAGGTTATACTTTTGCCGACATCGAATGGCTTAATCGGATCCCCTCCGACAGGATCAGGACATTTGGCACAACAAGCGACACCAAACAGCAAACACGCAGGTAAACGTCTTCTAATTGCAGATGACGATAGCGACATGAGAGTTCTCCTGGCCGAGTACTTTCGGCGGCTGGGCTTCCAGGTTGAAGAGCGCGAAACGGGAATGGAGGCGCTCGAGGCAGCCATCGGCGGGCGATTCGATTGTTTCATCTTCGATGTCTCGATGCCTGGAATGTCAGGTATCGAGCTGCTGAAGCGAGTCAGAGATCGGGGCATTCAAACTCCGGCACTGTTCCTGACGGCGCACGACGCGCTCTCTGACAAGGTCGCTGGATTCGAGGCCGGCGCCGACGATTATCTCGCAAAGCCATTTAGTCCACGTGAACTCGAATATCGAGTCGAAGCTCTGTTGCGAAGAGGCGGGGCCGCACCGCAGGAGCCCGACGGCGAACGGATTGAGGTCGGCGATCTAGTCATTGATAAGCGGCGTCACGAAGTGATACGAAACGGTTTTCGTGTCGATTTAACACCGCTTGAGTTTCAGATTCTTGAGCTGCTCGCGTCTGAACCGGGAAGGGCCTGGTCGCGAAATGCGTTGCTCGATCGAGTTTGGAGCACTGACTACGAAGGCTACCAGCGGAATATCGATCCACACATCAATCGTTTGCGAAAGAAACTCGAGACCGATCCGAAAAATCCGCGATACGTGCTGACCGTTCGTGGCGTAGGATACAAGCTCAACGAAATCCCCTGATATGTTGTGGTGGATTGGCGCAGGCCTGATTATCCTCTGGGCTCTCCTCTCAATATTTGCCTACCGCGGTTGGGTGCCCCTGCTGCTACTTTCGGGTATCTGTGTCCTCATCGTCCAAATCGCCGCCTACCGCAAGACCAGAAGCCACCGCTAATGTGTGTAATCTGTGGACAGAATCGCCTTGACCTGACCCCCTCCTTCGGCAACAATGCGCCTGTTTCAGGCATCAAGAACACTGTAGGACTTGCCTAAAACCCCAGAATCGACACAGGAGTTGTATCCATGACTTTCAGACGCATTGGTCGACATCTTGTTTTCGCGCTCAGCGCCTGTTTACTGTTTGTGTCTGCCGTTGTTGCGCAACGCGACGTCGAGCGCAAAACCGTTGCGATAACCTACCCGTTGGACGAAACAGTGACTGTTAAGTTTCGGGGAACAACGGTTTTGCCGCGCCTGAAAGGTGAGGCCAAGGTCAAACGTGCCGGACGCCGGGGCACGCGCGTCGAGTTTAGTGTTGACGACCTGCCAAGAGCTTCGGAGTTAGGCGGCATCTATACGACTTACATCCTCTGGGCCATCTCACCCGAAGGACACGTCGATAGTCTCGGTGAAATCAAGCGGAGCGGCAGCTCGTTTGTCGATTCGAAGTTGGACGTCACTACGCCGCTGCAAACTTTCGCAATGGTACTGACGGCCGAGCCGCACTTTTTGATGAAGGTGCCGAGCCGCATGGTAGTGATGGAAAACCTTCCGCCACAAAGGGCCAACGGGAGTCTGGTTGAAACAGCAGACGTTCGTTACATTGGAAACTCGAGTGACTACTTCCGTGATGTGAGAGTTCCTGAAATTGCCGATCGCGACTATCGAACTACTCCGGTGTCTCTACTGGGCGCGCGACAGGCGGTGAGCCTCGCAAAGTATGCGGGCGCGTCGCAGGATGCTCCGCAAGAACTGCAAACTGCCGAGGAGAGGTTACAAGAGGCTGAACAGTCGTGGCGCTTGAGTGAATCCACTGCGGAAGTCGATCGCAAAGCTCGTTTGGCGACATCAGCGGGTGCAAGTGCTGAAGAAGTGGCGATGGTCCGTCGCGCGGCGCGGATTAATCGTGAAGAGGTTCGCCGGCGTGATGAAGCGGTGCGGGCAGCGGAGCGTAGTGCCGACGCCTCGCAAAGAGAAGTGGGGCAACTACGAGCCGCGTTGGAAAAAGAGCAACGCGCACGAGAACTGGCAGAGCGAGATTTAGGAACCGCAAACGACCAGTTGCGAGAGAAGCGCGTCGAGATCGCGCAACTTCGCGATGAAATCCAGGTGCTACGGTCGGAAAGTGATACAGCGAAGATCAAGCTGGCGCGCCTGGAAGGTGAAAAGCAGGCCGAGACTGCGCGAGTAGAAGCCGAACGGCGCGCGACTGAAAGACGCGCTGCTGAAGCGAACCTGAAAGAGACGCTTGCTAAGTACGGCACGCTGAAAGAAACTGCAACCGGATTCCGTCTAGTGCTTCCTGAGAGCATCTGGACCAGCACCCGAGCCGCAACTCTGGCCACTGCTTCGGCGGCGAAGCTCGAACCACTCGCCGCGCTGCTTGCGAGTAATCCCGATTACCAGATTCTGATTGAGGCTTACACAGACAATAAGGGTAACGAAGTTACCTTACAGCAGTTGACGCAGGAGCGGGCGCGTGTGCTTTCGGATCGCTTCCAGTCAGCCGGCGTGGATCCGATGCGTATTCAGGCAAACGGCATGGGAGCTTCGAACCCGCTCGCGCCAAACACGACCGTTGCCGGACAGCGAAAGAATCGACGTGTAGAGATAACTTTCACGTCGCCGCCGAAGAACACGGCTGCGAACTGAGGATTGGTCTTGGGTCTTTGGCCTTGGGTCTTAGAATTTAGTCGGAGCGCAGCAAATGCAAAGACCGAAGGCCCAAGACCAAAGACCTCGTCAAAATGTCCCCACTTGATCCGCTCGAAATCCTTCAGGTCATCGGTTATAGCGTTGGGGCGTTGCTGCCACTTTGGATGGTGGTGCAGCTCGTCACGCACCGCAGCAAGCTGACTATCATCGAACGCATCCTCGCCGCCCTCGCCCTGACGATGGGCGGGTGGCACACGAGCAACCTCGTGATCACCCTCCACGGTCTTTTCGATCTCGGATACGACACCTGGACCACGCTACTCCGACTTGCAGACAGCGTTTCGGTCGTCAGCATCACCTTTGCTTACTCGTTTCTGCTCCACGTTCACCTTCATCTCTGGGCCAACGCACACGCCCGGCCGTTAACAAGAAGCGAGCGCCTGCGCGTTTTTCTTTGTTATGTTCCAACGGTTTTTCTGTTCGTTGCCATACCGCAAATCTGGACTGGCGACTACGCGCCGATGTTCACGAAGCTTTCGTTCTTCGTGATTCCGTTTTCGTTCTGGATTGCTTACGTGCTCGGGTTGATTGCGCTCACCGAGTTGCTGATCGCGCGCAAAAGCAAGAATCCCAGCGAGAAAAGAATCATGCGCACTCTCGCTGCGTCGTTCATCGGCGTGGGGGTCGTCATCTTCGCTGCACTGGCAGCCGGCGTTGGAGCAGGTACGCAAGCAGGTCTTTACCTGAAGACGATCGCGAACCTCGGTTCGTTGCTGCCGTCAGTTCTGCTGGCTTACTACATCTATCGCTATCGTTATCTCGAAATCATTATTGAAAAGAGCTTGTTCGTCGTAACGTTTGCGACGGTAGTTTTGACGGTCTACGTCTTCGGTATTCGCACCATCGGCGACTGGATGACGCAGCGTTACGGTGTGCGGCCCGGACTCGTCGAAGCGCTTTTGATTCTCGCGCTCGCACTCCTTGCGGCGCCGTTGAGAGGGTGGCTAACGCGACAATTCCACCAGCTCTTCGAACGCGAGGCATCTTTGTATAAGGAGATTGTCGCTCGAATCGGCTCGTATGGCGGTCAGTACAAGGATCTTTCCGAGCTGCTGCACTTTGTCGAAGAGCGCACCACTGCGTCGCTCGGTTTGCGTAAGCTGGCGATCATAGTTAACCAGCCTGAGGCCGAGCCGGATAAGTGGGTCTGGGAGATTCTCGAAAAGTCTCGCGAGAGCGGCTGGCTCCCGGTTGAAGATCATCCATTGCTGTCGGTAGAAGGATACAAACTCGCGTATCCCTTGCGGCGTGAAGACAAAGTCGAAGGTCTGGTGGCGGTCGATGCGGCTGCGGCGAGTTTGACGCCGGATGCACGTTCCATAATTGGATTACTTGCGGACCAGGTAGCGATCGCGATCGACGATTCGCGTTTGTTGGAAGAGAACCTGAGATTGGAAAGAGAACTGGCTGAGCGCGAACGTCTCGCTTCACTTGGGCGCATGGCGGCGACGGTGGCCCACGAGATCAAGAATCCCCTGTCGGCGATCAAGTCGATTGCGCAAGTGATGCGTGAAGATGAAGGTTTGAGCAATCAGTACGAACGCGATCTCGGGTTGATTGTTGGCGAGACGGATCGGCTGAGCCAGAGTGTGACGCAACTGCTTAGCTTCGCGAGGAAAGAGAGTCCCGCCGTACAGCCGCTGAGTGTCGATGAGTTGGTGAGATCGGTCGCGGATCTGTTTCGTGCGAATGCGAGAGAGCAGGGAATCGTGCTCGACTGCGAGGTGAACGTAGAGGCGGAACTGGCGGGAAAGAGTGTGTCGGCAGTGCGTGATGCGTTGTCGAATCTTTTGCTGAATGCGTTGCAGGCGACTCCGCAGGGCGGGAAGGTCGAGTTGATGGCGACG
The DNA here is from genome assembly GCA_044867735.1 of Pyrinomonadaceae bacterium. Lineage (GTDB taxonomy): Bacteria > Acidobacteriota > Blastocatellia > Pyrinomonadales > Pyrinomonadaceae > PSRF01. The sequence continues at coordinate 8,598 of JBIOVO010000096.1, forward strand.
CCGTCGAATGGTGAACTGCTGATCAGTGTGCAGGACAGTGGCGCGGGCGTTCCGGTTGATCTGCGTGAAAGGATTTGGGAGCCGTTCTTTACAACGAGGCAAAGAGGCACGGGGTTGGGCCTGGCGATCGTGCGCAAACGTGTGCAGGAGGTCGGTGGATCGGCGACGCTTGACGTGAGTGGAAATGGGAAGGGCGCACTGTTCTTGTTGCGTGTGCCCTTTTAACGCATTTACTCGCGCAAAGGCGCAAAGACGCAAAGGAAGACCCTCCGGAAACCGCAGGTCATAACTTTGCCCCTTTGCGTCTTTGCGCGAGTAAAAACCTAATTGGAACTCTCACGCCCTAAGTGCGTGTTAACGGGCGACCCGGGAAACTCTAGACCCCGAGAAGGAGCAGATTGATGAGAAACCGAAAACTTATGAGCGCGATGTTGCTCGCTTTGTGCCTGGCTTTGAGTAGCCTTGCTGTCCAGGCCCAAACAACCGAACCTGCCCAGGCAGAAAGCACCGATCAGACCAACCTCGATACACAACTCTATTTAATAGTCGCCACTAACCAGAGCGTAGACGATTCAAAACTCCCGGCTTCATTAGACAATGTAGTCAAACAGTTGCGCGCAACCCTGCCGTTCAAGAACTACAGGCTCGCCGCTACGTTGATTAACCGCGTCAAGAACGAAGGCCGGTTGGATCTGAGTTGGATTGGTGGACCACTGGCGACGCCATCAGGTTCGGGGCCCGCGATGACACCAAGCTTCAGCCAGTTCAAAGTGCGTCACGTAAAGCTGGTGCGCGGAAACGATGGCCAGTACATGGTGCAAATGGCCGGGTTCAACTTTGGCGCCCGCATTCCGATCCAGACCAGTGGAGCGATCGCGGCGAACGGAGCTATTTCGCCGTCGTTCAACTACGAGAACACCGGACTCGCCACCGATATCAGCATGCGCGAGTCGGAGCCGGTGATTGTCGGCACCCTCAACGTTGGCCCGTCGGGCGACGCGATCATTCTGGTTGTGTCGGCGAAGCGGACGACGAAGTAATTTGTGGCACGCAATGCGCTAGGAGTTTAGGGCCGCACGGCCCTAAACTAATCCGGAAGTGAGAAAAGACGCGTTGCGACTAATGATTGTTGACGATGAGGAAGCCGCTCGTTACGGCATGCGGCGAGCCCTCACTACCTTTGGCTACAACATCTCTGAAGCCGGCTCCGCCGAAGCCGCACGTGCCCTCCTGAAGCAGCACGAACCAGACCTTCTACTACTCGACGTAAACCTGCCGGGAATGAGTGGCCTCGATTTCCTGCGCGAGCTGAAAAGCTCGAATGGCGCTGGACCACTCGTTATCATCGTTACGGCTCACGGCTCGGAACGAATGGCGGTCGAAGCCGTCAAAGCCGGCGCCTACGATTATCTTTCCAAACCTTTTGAACTCGACGATCTGCGGCTCGTGGTGAAGAACGCCGCCGAGACAGTTCAACTGCGGCGTGAGAACTATTCACTCCGCCGGCGCATCGAGGTCGAGCGCTCGCAGAGAGGCGCGCTGATCGGCAACTCGGAAGCGATGCAAAAGGTTCGTGCGATGATCGACAAGGTCTCCGAGACAGATGCGACCGTTCTCGTGCGTGGCGAATCAGGCACCGGAAAAGAGCTGGTCGCTCGCGAACTTCACGAGCGAAACAGCGCGCGCCGCAACGCTTCTTTCGTTGCGGTGAATTGTGCCGCTTTACCCTCCGAGCTAATCGAATCCGAACTGTTTGGTCACGAAAAGGGCGCATTTACGGGCGCTGCGGCAAGGCGGGAAGGGAAGTTTGAACAGGCAGACGGCGGCACGTTGTTCCTCGATGAGATTGGCGACATGAGCGCAAACGTGCAGGCCAAACTGCTGCGCGCGCTCGAAGAAAGACGGATCGAACGGCTCGGCGGCAACGAATCGATTCCGGTTGACGTGCGCATCGTTAGTGCAACCCATCGACCGCTCGAACAGGAGATCACGAACGGCAATTTCCGGGCGGATCTCTTCTATCGTTTACGCGTCGTGACGGTGGATATAGCGCCGCTGCGTGAGCGCCGTGAAGACATACCACTGCTTGCCGAGACGTTTTTACGCCTTGCTTCCGAACGTTATGAATTACCTCAGCGAGCGCTCAGTCAGACAACGTTGCGGCGTCTGGTTGAATACAACTGGCCCGGCAACGTCCGTGAACTCAAGAACACGATTGACCGCGCAGTGATCATGGCGGACGGCGATGAAGTGACGCCAAAAGATCTGCCGGACGAGATAACCGCGGGTATGTCGAAGACCAGCATGGTCGAAGGCAATGATGCGGAAAACGACGGTTTGAAAGTCCCGTTCACGGCTGATTTTCGTGAGGATCGCAGGGAGTTTGAGCGGCGCTACATCACGCGCTGCCTCGAACACACCCAGGGAAACGTCACTCGGGCGGCCGAGATTTTGGACATGCACCGCCAGTCGCTGCAACATAAGTTAAGGCAATTGGGACTGGGTCGCCGCTACGTTTCAGTGGGCGATGCGCCGGATAATGACGACAACTGACGGAAAATGAAGGCACGAATAGACGCAATCATCCAGAGGGAACAGGCTGAGTACCTGGGTCAGATACTGAGGCAGAGCGATCCGTTACTCGCCGAGATGGAGGCTTACGCCGCCGAGCATCGGGTTCCGATCGCCGATCCTGAGGTAGCGCGGTTCATCGAGATCACCGCCCGCGCCACCGGTGCGCGGAAGGCTTTGGAGATCGGGATGGCGATCGGCTATTCCGTGGTCCACCTGGCGCGCGGCATGGGTGAGCAAGGTGTGGTCGTGACGATCGAGCCGAACGACGAGATGATTCAGGCGGCGTCCGGGTATCTGGAACGCGCGGGGTTACTTAATCAAGTACAGATCAAAAAGGGCAAAGCGCTCGACGTGATGCCTCATCTCACGGAGACTTTTGATCTGTTGTTCATCGATGCCTTGAAAGAAGAATATGCCCAGTATCTCGATCACGGTTTGCCGCGTCTGCGGACTGGCGGCGTAGTGATCGTCGATAACCTGCTTTGGGGCGGCAAGGTTGCGACTGGGGATACCGAGACTTCGACCGTAGCGCTGCGGGAGTTTAATCGTTACTTCATGGACCATCCGAAATTGTGTTCCGTGGTCCTGTCGGTTGGAGACGGGCTGGGGTACGCGGTCAAGACCGATTAAAAGGCCTGGACAGGATTACAGGATTCTTCATGATAAGAAGAACATCTTGTTCATCCTGTTAATCCTGTCCGTTTCCGTTCGGCGCGCCAAGACCGATTAAAAGGCCTGGACAGGATTACAGGATTCTTCATGATAAGAAGAACA
>JBIOVO010000097.1:0-25252 GCA_044867735.1 Pyrinomonadaceae bacterium
CCACCCGCTACCGCAGGTGGTACTGACCTTATCCAAGCCGGGAATCAACCCTCGTCGAGCAGTTGCCTGACCATGCCTACCTTCGCCTCCCACATCTCACTAACCGGTACCGTCGAGCGTTGGCTGCCTTCCAGCGAGCCTTCCCTGGTCCAAAGGAACGGATAGAAGAAGAAACAGCGATCGGTCGAAAGGTCGCGGACGTCCTCGCGCCAGGTGGACCATCGCAGGTCCTTATAGAACTTGTGCAGATAGTCTGTGAGAAACGAAGCAACGACATCAGTGAAGCCGGCATTCAACGATTCCCACTCCAGGTCGTCCGGCGACCAGTAATAGACCGAACCCATGTCCTCACCAAATGCACCACCGTTTATCGCAAAGAACCCACCAGCAGCATCATCGCCCACCAGGCAGAACGCCCCATCCGTGCGAGTGGAGTTCCACTCGTGCAACGTGCGTGGTAGCTTCGCATGACCGGAACCGAGGAATCGTAGCCATCCGTCGTCGATGATCAGACCGCCCGTGTCGTATGCGATCGCGCCGAGCGTTGAATGAGTCGTCACTTGCAGGTAAAGCAACGCGTTCTCACGCTCAGGTCCTGGTGGCAATAACTCGCACGGAACCGTCGCATCACCCACCAACTGTTCGAGCAGCTTGACTGCCGGCTCTTGAGTGTCAACGAGCTCTTTCAACTTCCGCTTGCCCATGTGAGGCACCTCCCCGTCGGATGTAATGGGTCGTAACAATAATCCCGAACCTGCAAGACGTCAAAACTTTTGGACATCCCTATCACAAGTCTCTTGTGCCTTGTGTGCTTTTTTGTGGCGATGCTTTATGTGCTTTTTGTGCCCATGTTACTCTTTGCGGCAAACCACAGCTCGCACAAGGAGAAAGAATGGAACGCAAAGTAGCATCCGAATATCCGCAGGAGTTGTTAGACCTCTTTGACGAATACCAGCACGGCGACATCAACCGCCGCGCTTTCCTCGACCGCGCCGCGAAGTTCGCCGTCGGTGGTCTAACCGTAGCAGCGATCTTCGAGGGTCTCAGACCTAACTACGCCTGGGCGCAGCAGGTGAAGGCCGATGACAAACGCATCAAGGTGGGCTACGAGACCGTGCAGTCTCCGGCTGGAAATGGCTCGATCAAGGGATATCTCGCCCGTCCAGCGAAAGGGAATAAGCACCCGGCCGTGCTTGTCATCCATGAGAACCGCGGACTGAATCCTTATATAGAGGACGTTGCTCGCCGACTCGCAACTGCGAACTTCATCAGCTTCGCGCCAGATGGATTGACGTCGGTCGGCGGCTATCCCGGCGACGACGAGAAGGGTGGCGCGCTGTTTCGGACGGTCGATGGAAAGAAGATGACCGAAGATTTCGTTGCAGCGGCGAAGTGGCTCAAAGCGCGACCTGATTCCACCGGGAAACTCGGCGCGGTCGGGTTCTGTTTCGGCGGCGGAATGGTGAATCAACTTGCCGTGCGGCTGGGAGCTGATCTGAACGCCGGTGTCGCTTTCTATGGCCGCCAGGCGGCGATCGAAGACGTTCCGAAAATCTCCGCGCCGCTGTTGCTGCAATACGCGGGCGTCGACGAGCGCATCAATGCCGGCATTGCGAATTACGAAGCAGCGCTGAAGGCGAACAACAAGGTGTACGCAGTGCACATGTACGACGGCAAACAGCACGGCTTCCACAACGACACGACGCCGCGTTATGACGAAGGCGCTGCGAAGTTGGCGTGGGAGCGGACGCTCGATTTCTTCAACAAGTACCTCCGATGAAATCCAACCCATCCACAGATTACGCAGATTCAACAATCAATCGGCGTAATCTGTGGATTTCCAAGGCAAACAGATGACGTGGGTTGTTCACAAATTTGGTGGCACTAGTCTGGCTGACGCCGAGCGATATCGCGCGGCTGCGGAGATCGTGCTATCGCCGCAAACAGGCGACCGCACCGCAGTCGTAGTGTCCGCGATGAGCGGCGTGACAAACGCGCTCATCGAATCGTTGCAACTCGCCGCAAGTCAGGACACTTCCTACCTCACCAAACTCGAAACTCTCAAGACGCGCCATCTCGAGACGATCGCCGGCTTGCAACTCGATGAAACGCAGGCCGCCGATCTTCGCAACATTATCGCCGCCGACTTCAGCACACTCGAACTCGTCCTTCGCGGAGTCTGGATCACTCGACTCGCCTCCGAACGAATCATGGAATTCGTTTCCGGTCACGGCGAACTGTGGTCGGCGCAACTGCTGCACGCTTATCTCCAATCACATGGACACTCTTCCAACTGGCTCGACGCGCGCAAGGTTCTCGTGGTCGAGCCGGCCAGCAGCAACACAGTCGCCGTCGACTGGAAACTCTCAAAAGAGAACCTGCAAACGTGGCAAGCAGATCGAGCTGACTCTGCGCTGCTCGTGATCACGGGCTACATCGCCGCCACACACGACGGCGTCGCGAGCACCTTAAAACGAAACGGCAGCGATCTCTCCGCCTCAATATTCGCTGCATTGCTGAACAGCAAAGAGCTGACGATCTGGACCGACGTCGAAGGCGTATTCAGCGCCGACCCACGCCGCGTGCCGGACGCGTTAGTCATACCTGAACTCTCGTATCAGGAAGCCGCCGAACTCGCTTACTTCGGCGCCAAAGTGATTCATCCACACACGATGGCGCCGGCGATCGCGAGCAACATCACGGTCTGGATCAAAAACACTTTCAAGCCGGAAGCTCCGGGCACAAGGATCTCAGCAACCACTCCTTCCGACATGCCGATAAAAGGTTTCGCCGCCGTTGAAGACATGTCGCTGATAAACGTTGAAGGCACGGGAATGATCGGCGTGCCCGGCGTCGCCCAAAAACTCTTTGGCGCACTGCGAGCGGTCGATGTCTCGATCGTGATGATCTCGCAAGCAAGCTCGGAGCACTCGATCTGTTTCGCCGTCCCACAAAAGCAGGCAGAACTCGCGAAGAAAACGGTCGAGGACACTTTCCTCCTCGAGATCCAGCGTGGCGAAGTGCAAACCGTGGACTTGCGAGACGGTTGCTGCATTCTTGCAATGGTAGGCGACGGAATGGTCGAGCGACTCGGCATGGCCGGACAGTTTTTCAACGCGCTCGGCAAAGCCGGCGTCAACGTCAGAGCGATCGCGCAAGGCTCGTCCGAGCGAAACATCTCCGCTGTCATCGAACAGCACGAAGCAACAAAAGCATTACGAGCGCTACACTCTGCGTTTTATCTCTCGAGCCAAACTCTTTCAATCGGAGTGATCGGCACTGGCCTTATCGGCAGCACGTTCCTGGGCCAACTCAGCAGCCGCCTGGAAGAGCTCAGGACTTTGCGCGGAATCGATCTGCGAGTACGTGGTCTGATGAACAGCCGCAAGATGATCCTGCACGACCGGCAACTCGTGCTCGATCACTGGCAGGACGAGTTATCAGCCAGCGACTCCGCCGCGGATCTCGAAGCGTTCGTCAATCACGTACATGCTCCCCATCTGCCGCATACCGTGGTGATCGATGCGACCGCGAGCGTTGAGTTACCACAGCACTACGAAAGCTGGCTGGCGCGCGGCATAAACATCATCACGCCTAACAAGAAAAGTAACGCCGGCCCGCTTGTGTCTTACCGCAGCCTGCGCGAAACCGCGCGCAAGCGTCAGCGATACTTTTTATACGAAACAAACGTCGGCGCGGGGCTCCCGATCATTCACACGCTTCGCGACTTGATCGAAACCGGCGACACGATCATCAAGATCGAAGGAGTACTCTCCGGCACGCTTTCCTACATCTTCAACTCACTCGACGGCCAGCGAACGTTCTCCGAGATCGTCCGCGAAGCACATTCGCTCGGCTACACCGAGCCCGATCCGCGCGAAGACCTCTCCGGCGTAGACGTGGCTCGCAAGCTGATCATTCTGGCGCGCGAGATGGGTCTTGAAGTCGAGCTCGACAACGTTCAGGTAGAAAGCATGGTGCCGCAGGACCTGCGATCGGCAAGTGTAGAGGAGTACTTAAGTACGCTCGGCAAGCATGACGAAACCATCGCGGCGCTGCTCAACTCCGCGCGCGGTGATAATACAGTTTTGCGTTACGTCGGTACGATCGACAGTGACGGCAGCATGGTGGCGGGATTAAGAACCTATCCGGTCGATCATCCTTTTGCGAATCTCAGCGGCAGCGACAACATCGTCAGTTTTCAGACCGCACGCTACAACACTCAACCAATGATCGTGAGAGGACCGGGAGCCGGTCCGGAAGTTACTGCCGCGGGCGTGTTTGCGGATCTACTCCGACTAGCTTCGTTTCTCGGGGCGCCGCAATAAAAGAGATTGGCCACAGATGGACAGCGACCATCTGTGGCCAGATTTGATGCGAGAGGGGGACCTCCCACAATTCCCACCGTTGGTGGCTTACGTGCCTCACCCCACGCGAAACGCAATGGCTTCGCTCACCCCTAAAAAGGGTGGTCGCCACCAATCACAAGACCGAGACGCTGCGCACATCACCGAGCCCAATGATCCTCGCATCTCGAAGAAATTTTATTGATTTGCGAAACGGGAAAATATCAGGGTTTACCCCTAGTGGTGCAGCCCATTTTTCGTACAATATATCCCTGTCGAAACTGTTTAACTGGGACAAAAACGCCGCTCTCAGTCGGCTCTCCTGAGAATACCGACTAGAATAAGAGCCAAAGAATAATGCTTGAAGTTCCCAATCTCTATTCGAAACTCGTTAACTCGCTCGATGGCATCGTGTGGGAGGCTGATGCGGAAACGTTTCGCTTCACGTTCGTCAGCCCGCAGGCCGAAAAGATCCTCGGCTATCCCATCAGCCAATGGCTCGAGCCTAACTTCTGGCGTGACCATACTCATCCTGACGACACTGAGTGGTGTTCTGCGTACTGCGTAGACTCAACCAGACGACGCGAAGACCACGAGTTTGAGTATCGCATGATCGCCGCCGATGGACGCGTGGTCTGGCTGCACGACATCGTCTCAGTGAAGAGCGAACCAGGCGCCGCTCTCTACCTCCGCGGCATCATGTTGGACATCACCAGGCGAAAACAGGCGGAGGACGATCTCCGCAAAAAGACGGAGATCCTCCAAAGGATCTTTGATAACCTCCCGGTAATGGTCACCTTATGGGACGCCGAGGGACATTTAAGGCTCGTGAATCGAAAGTGGGAGAGCACCTACGGATGGTCACTGGCAGAAATTGAAAAGCACAATCTGGACGTGTTGGCTGAGGTCTACCCCGATGCTGTGCATCACCGCCGCGCACTCGACTGGATCGCCGCAGCGAGTTCTGAATGGCTCGATTTCAAATCAAAAATGCGCGATGGCCGGATGATCGATACTAGTTGGGCTGTCAGCCGTCTTTCGGATGGAACCACGATCAGCATCGGCCAGGACGTTAGCGAACGAAAGTACGCGGAAGAAGAACGCAAGCGATTGCTGCGAAGACTTATCACCGCGCAGGAGGATGAACGACGGCACATCTCGCGGGAGTTGCACGACAACATCGGCAGTTATCTTTCGGCACTACTGTTGGGCCTTGAATCGTTAAAGACTACTCCCGGGCTGTCCGCCACAGCGTTGGACCAGTTGTCATACCTCAAAGAAACTACCAAGCAGTTTGAACTGGATGTGCACGGCGTGGCGCTGGAGTTGCGGCCGACGTTGCTGGACGACGTCGGACTCGACGCGGCCTTGTCGAGCTTCGTGCGCGAATGGGCCAGGAGAAACGCTCAGCGGATCAGAGTTGATTTCAGTAGCGCCGGGTTCAACGATCATAACCAGCGGCTTCCACCGGACCTTGAAATCGCAATCTATCGAGTTGTGCAGGAAGCTCTCACCAATGTCTTACGGCATTCAAATGCAACTACGGTCAGCGTTATTCTGGAGCAGGACAAACGTCAGGTGCGCGTGATCATCGACGATGATGGTGAAGGTTTCGACGTCGAAAAGGTGATGAGCGGTCCAGTCGAGAATCGCAGGTTGGGATTGATGGGAATGCAGGAACGGATCCAACTGGTGAATGGTGAGTTCAAGATCGATTCCGGCGCCGGAACGACGATCGTAGTCACCATTCCCTTCTCTTGATCATGGCAGATATCGAGAAACTGAGAATTCTGTTAGCCGAGGATCATCTGATTCTGCGCGAAGGACTGAAGCGACTAATCGGCGAGCAGCCAAACATGGAAGTAGTCGGCGAAGCTGACGACGGTGTGGCAGCCTGGCGCAAGGCGAGCGAACTGCTTCCGGACATCGTGCTCATGGACGTCTCAATGCCTCGCCTGAATGGCGCCGAAGCCACGATGAAGATCAAAGAGCTCTGCCCGCAAGTTAAAGTGCTGGCGCTGACTGCACATCGAGCGAGCGCGTACCTGACGCAGATGTTGAAAGTTGGAGCTTCCGGGTACGTTCTCAAACAGGCTGCTTTTAACGAACTGGTGAACGCGATCCTGGCGGTCGCAAAGGGAGAGACGTACATTGATAGTTCGTCGCAGGAACTGATGCGCAACTCGAGTACCGGCAGCGTGGTTCGTAAAGGTGAGGCGCAGGGAAGACCGTTATCAGAGCGTGAGGTCCAGGTGATGTCGCTGGTGGCCAGCGGCTACACCAACAAAGAGATTGCCACGCAACTCGCGATCAGCGTGAAGACAGTCGAAACGCACAAAGCCAACTCAATGGAAAAACTCGATCTGCGAAGCCGTGCCGAGATCGTTGACTACGCACGTTTTCGTGGGTGGATCTAGCCTCAAGAGTGGATCTCAAAAAATATGCTGAGAATACTAACTCAAGTTCACGTGACGATTAGCCTGGTCGCGATCTTGACCGGGTTGGTGGTGATGGTAGGCCTGTTGACAGCGCGCCGGCTCGATGGTTGGACGGCGATATTTCTTTTCTTCACTGTCCTTACGAGTCTCACCGGGTTCCTCTTTCCGTTCCACGGTTTCACCCCGGCGATTGGCGTGGGCATTGTCTCGTTCGTGCTGCTCGCTGTCGCGATCTTCGCGCGCTACAAGAAGCGGCTCGCGCGCGGCTGGCGTTGGATCTACACCGTCACCGCGATGTTCTCGCTCTATCTGAACGTCTTCGTTCTGATCGTGCAGCTCTATCAAAAGGTGCCATCGCTGCGAGCGCTCGCGCCGACCCAAACGGAAGCTCCGTTTCTCGTCACGCAACTCGTAACGCTGGTACTCTTCTTAGGACTAACCACTCTCGCCGTTTTCAAGTTTCATCCCAGCGAATCCTAGCCGCAAAAAAGGCACATTAAGTACATATTTAACTGTGTGCCTTATGTGCCTTATTGTGGCAAACGTCTCCTTAACTCTTTGTGGCGCGTGAGGTGTCGAAGACTACCTGATCGTGCTGCCAGAGCCTTTCGAAGAAGTCTCGCGCTCGCGGCGAGGAGCCTTGCACGCTCTCAACGATCTCCGCGATGCTGCGACGTCCATCGATGGCGTCATACATCTGTTTCTCTTGCGGGTCGATGATTATGTAGAGATCGGTGAAGACGTGCGTCTGGTTAATCAATACACCCGCAGCTCCGGGTGGAAGCCGGTCCGCGACGCAGATCGTCCAGGGCATACGAACCGGCACGTAGCCCAAGTAGCGCTCATCATCGAAGCGCACAGTCGCGCCGTTGTTCTTGTCGTTGCGGTGGGCCACGAAACTGTGAATCGTCATCAAGCCTCGCCACAATTCCATCGCCGCATACTGCTCGCGTTCAGGAAGTGCGGCCAGTCTTTCGGCGTGCGGCGTCTCGGAGATCGCACCGCATTGCGGTAAGTAAGCGGCTTGCCAGTACCAGCGGCCCAACGTCATCTCATTCCGTTCGAGAAAGTCGAACAACTCGGGAACTGAATAAGCTCGCTCGCGCGGATTCAACAGCATGTCGGTGAGACTAACAGGATCCGGCACCTCCTTTGCGCCACGAAATGCGAGCACGATCGGGTGGTATTGCGGCAGCGCCCTCAACACGGCGGTGAGTTCGTTAACGTCTTCGGCCGACGTTCCGACGCCGAGCTGGCGGCAGTAATCCTGGATCATATATACGCCGGTGCGGCCGTATGGCGCGTACGTCATCAGGTACATCGCGCCCTCGGGTTTCAAGACAGATCTGAGAGCGCGCAAACCCGCATCCGGATCGACGAGATGATGCAGCACGCCGGTGCAAATGATGAGATCGAAGCGTTGGTCCAACTCGGCCACGTTCTCGATCGGCAACTGCCGGGTTTCGAGATTGGTCATGTCGTACTTCTGCTTCAGTGCTTCAGTGTGTTGCAGACTTGTCGGACTGACATCAATGGCGACCACGCGCGCCGCAGGATGACAGAGCGCATACTTGGCGGCTTGCCACGTTCCGCATCCGGCCACCAGCACATCGAGATCCGCGCGATACTCCTTGTCGGGCCACAGCAAGTGAAACTCGGCGCGATGGATATTCTCGTCCTGCCACTGGTCACGGGCACGATCGAGGTCAGCTATCGGCGGCGGGTAAGGATGAGCGGTATAGAAATCACAGATTGGATCGCTGCTAGTCATAGTTTGTTTCGCGTTTTAGAGGTTTTGAATTCTCGGGGGTGAGGAGTATACACCCGCGGCCAGTCCATCGCCACCTTTTCCGCGCAGGAAGCAGGACACGGATTTTCACGGATAGTTACGGATCAAAGAAAGAATCCGTATTCTCCGTGAAAATCCGTGTCCCGCTTCTGCTATGATCCGAATGCAATGAGTGATGCAAACAAGCCAGCCGTGCAAGTGGACTTCAGAAACACGGAGCAGGAGTATCTTGCCGCCGCACGTCTTTTTGTATGGAGCAACAAAGACCTCCTCACACGGCTCATCATCAGTTACTTATTCTTCGCCGGCGTTCTTTTCATGCTGCCGATCTTGTTTGATTTCTTCATACCACTCTGGGCCATCATCCTTCTGATCTCAATTGGCGGCGTCGCGTGGTTTCATGGTTACATGATCGACTTGCCGCGTCGCTACTTCCGTGGCAATCCGAAGTATCGTGACGAATACCACTTGACCTATTCCGATGCCGGCATCGAGTTTAAGACACAGCACGCTAACGGCTCGTTCGATTGGAGTTTCTACACCGGCGTGATTGAGAACGAGAGCTTGTACCTACTGGTCTACGGCAACGACATCTACTCGTTTTCGATCATTCCCAAGAGAGCTTTTCGGGATGCCAGCCAGGAAGCGGCGTTCCGTGCACTATTGCACCGACACATAGATCACAACTTGAAGCTCGGCGCCGGCGAACACGAGAAGCACGAATACGTACCGGCAAGTTTGGAACCACCCGATTGGCGTTAATATCGTCCACAAATTACACAGATTATGTGAATCAAAAGCAGGAGGTTACTAATGCAAGTGTCTCTCGAGCGCCGTCGTGTGCGCTGTGTCGCATTGCTCGTCCTGGCGCTAGTCGTCTCTGCACCAGCATTTCAAGCAACACAACAGGCGGCATCAAATTCGTTCACACTCGAACAGATCAAGAGCTATCCGTTTCCCAACGAGTTGACCGCCTCTGCAACCGGATCTCGGATCGCGTGGGCGTTCAACGAGCGAGGCGCGCGTAACGTCTGGGTTGCCGAAGGCCCGGACTTCAAAGCACGGCGTTTGACGAACTACGAAGCAGACGATGGACAGGAGTTGACCAGTCTCTCGATCTCTTCCGATGGCAAGTATGTCGTTTACGTTCGTGGCGGAGATCACGGATCGAATTTCGACAGTTCGGTGGGCGTTAATCCGGGATTGCTGGCCACTCAAATGAAAGTGCAGATGTGGAGCGTCCCATTTGCGGGCGGCGAGGTGAAGCTTTTGGGCGAAGGCGACGAGCCAGTGATCTCGCCGAAGAGCGACAAGGTAGTGTTCGTGAAAGATCGTGGCATCTGGTCGGCGCCCGTTGACGGATCGACACCAGCGAAACGTTTCTTTTACGCACGTGGCGATTGTGGCTCACCCGAATGGTCACCCGACGGCTCAAGGCTCGCTTTCGTTTCCAACCGCAACGACCATTCCTTCATCGGCATTTACACGAACGACTCGACCCCGATCGTCTATCTCTCGCCCTCGACTTCGCGTGACTCGAGCCCACGCTGGTCACCTGACGGAAAACGAATCGCCTTTATGCGACGACCGGGAACCGGCGGCGCTCCCGAGTCGGTTCTCGAACAGCGCCCGCAGGCATGGGCCATCTGGATCGCCAATACAACCAACGGCGAAGGACAACTGCTCTGGAAGAGCCCGTTCACCTTGCGCGGCTCTACACCGAGTACACACGGAGGAGCAAATCTTCACTGGGCAGCGGCCGGACGCATCGTCTTTCTCTCTTATCTCGACGGCTGGCCACACCTTTACTCGATCTCGGAAAACGGCGGCGATCCTTTGTTGCTCACTCCGGGCAACTACATGGCGGAGTACATCTCGATCAGCAATGATCGCCGTTACATGGTCTTTGCCGGAAACGCAGGAACTGATGCTGACGACATCGATCGACGTCACATCGTGAAGGTCCCGGTCGATCGTGCCGAACCAGTCGTTATCACGCCCGGCAAAGGACTCGAATGGACGCCCTTCGTCACCGGTGACGGCAAACACATCGCGTACATAAGCGCCACGCCGGAACGTCCACCACTACCGACTGTCATGCCCGCAAACGGCGGCAACGCTACGACGATCGCCAACGACAGACTCCCGAGTGATTTCCCAGCGGCGCAACTCGTCACACCAAAGAAAGTGGTCTACAAAGCACCCGATGGAGTCGAGATTCATGGGCAATTGTTCGAACCAAACAACAGCACAGCGAAGAAGCCCGCAATCGTCTACGTTCATGGTGGACCACCGCGACAGATGCTGCTCGGTTGGCATTACTCTGACTACTACACGAATGCTTACTCGTTGAATCAGCACCTGGCGAGCCGGGGTTACGTGGTGCTGTCAGTGAATTTCCGTTTGGGGATCGGCTACGGTCACGACTTTCATCGCCCGCCGAACGCCGGAGCACAGGGCGCCTCTGAGTATCAGGACGTCAAAGCCGGTGCCGAATACTTGCAGCGCCTGCCGCAAGTCGATCCGAAGCGGATCGGGATCTACGGCGGGTCGTACGGTGGTTTTCTGACGGCGCTCGCGTTGGCGCGCGACTCGCCGCTATTCGCTGCCGGCGTTGACATTCATGGCGTACACAACTGGACCGCGGAACGCGCGGCGTCATTGCTCGAAAACCGTTACGAAAAAGTGCCGGACGTCCAGCGGGCGCTCGACGTGGCGTGGGAGTCGTCACCAGTGTCTGCAATCGCAACCTGGAAATCGCCGGTGCTGTTGATTCATGGTGACGACGATCGCAACGTCCGTTTCAACCAGACGACGGATCTGGTGCGACGTTTGGAAAAGGCCGGAGTGACACTCGAAGAGCTGGTGATACCTGACGACACGCACCATTTCATGGTCCATGCGAATCAGGTGAAGGTTAATGCAGCAGTGGTCGCGTTCTTCGATCGTGTGTTTGGAATGAATCGTGGCAGCGAGTGAGGTCAAACACTATCCCTGCTCCGCCTGCGGCGCCGATCTTCTCTTTGAGCCGGGCGACGGTTTCCTGACGTGTCCCTATTGCGGTCATAAGGAAGCGGTCCCCGAGAGTGAAGGAGAGGTTCAGGAGCGAGCATTCGAACGCCACCTGCAAATTAGTCCCGAACAGATGGGACAGTTGGCGGCGAATGCGCTCGAAGTGCAATGCCAGAGTTGTGGCGCGAAATCGATCTTCACGCCACCGGAGGTCGCGGGAAGATGTGAATTCTGTGGCGTGCAGATCGTGGCCCAACCGAAGTCGGCCGATCCGATCATTGCTCCCGGTGGACTACTGCCTTTTCGCGTTACACAACAACAGGCCAGTTCAGAACTAGGCCAATGGTTATCGTCGAGATGGTTCGCGCCGAGCAACCTCAAACACTTCGCTGAACGCGAAGCAATACACGGCATCTACATTCCTTACTGGACGTACGACACGAGCACAACGACCGACTACACCGGTCAGCGCGGCGAACACTATTACGAAACCGAAACTTATTATGAGCGCGATGCGCAGGGAAACCAGCAACGGCGCACACGACAAGTGCGGCGCACTCGCTGGTATTCCGCATCGGGAACGGTCACGGCTTCGTTCGACGACGTCCTGATTTCCGGGACGAATTCACTGCCACCGGATCGTCTGGCTGCTTTGGAACCGTGGGACCTGGAGCAGTTGCGAACTTACGATCCGGCGTTTCTTTCCGGATTCAGGGCGCAGCGTTACCAGGTTGGTCTTCCGGAAGGTTTCGAACTCGCAAAACAACTCATCGCCCCTGAGATTGAACGTGGAGTGCGGAACGATATCGGCGGCGACGAGCAAAGGATCGACGAACTCTCCACCGATTATTTTGACATCACCTTCAAGCACCTGTTGTTGCCGGTCTACGCCGGCGCGTATCGATACAACGGAAAGCTTTTTCAGATTTTGGTGAACGGCCGCACGGGCGAGATCCAGGGCGAGCGTCCTTACAGTGTGGTGAAAATCGGACTGCTGGTTATCGCGATCCTGCTAATAATCCTGGTCATCATCCTGGTAGCTCAGAATCAATAGGAAGGGATTAACCACAAAGACACGAAGACACAAAGGGAACTACTTTGTGTCTTTGTGTCTTTGTGGTTAAAAATGGATCGCAAACGAAATCCCAATCGCATTCACATGCTTCGGCTCTGAGCGCGTGTCAAACTGCCGCAAGTAGTAAACATCGAGCACACGGTCCTGCCGCCGAATCAACAACAACGGCTCGTCAGACTGAGCTTTTCGCAACGCGATCTGAATGCCCGCCGCAAAGCGGTAACGATTGAACGTGCTGAAACGCGTATCGTAAGAGATCTCAGCCGAACCGTATGGCGTGATCGGACGCTTGCGGATGCGGAATTCCTTTTCGGCAGTCAAGCGGTTTCTATAACGGAAAGAAAAGTCGCCGTTAACCCAACGCCAGTCTTGTCGATTGCGGTCAGTAAGTAGAATCGATCTCCTGAACTTCTTTCGAATCGACTGTTCAGTCACGATTCGATGTTCGCTAAACGGATCGTCTTCTGCCGGCGAGAATCCATGTCGATACCCAACTCTGAACGTGACGCGGTCGTTGAAAAAGTAATCGAGGTGCGCTCCGACCTGCACCTCGAAATTCTCACGCGTTTCTCGAGCTCTGCTACCTGAGCCCGTGAAGAGAAGACGATACTTGTCGTTGATCGGGACATAGATGTCGATCTCCGGCCAAAGCTCGTCTCTCGTTTCCGATGATTGTTGTGCGCACACAGCCACGGCGCTGCACAACATCAGGCAGATTGCGAATGAAAGCCGTTGTGTCAGACTCGAAAGGCCCTTTCCTAAGAGAAACCATTAAGTACAAGGCCGCTATTAGAGCCCAATCAAGAAGAGGCGTGAAATACAGGAGATTCCGTATCTTGGAGAGGAAACCAAGGTAGATCTCAAACCTATTAGACTGAAGCGCTCAGGGTGTTGCCGTTTCCTTCGGCTAGCGGAATCACCGCGGTGACGGTGGTTCCTGTGGAACTGGTCGTGATGTCGAGACGTCCACCTAACTGGCGCAAACGCTGGCGCATGCCCGGAATACCGACGCCGAGATCGTGGATCTCACCTGTTAGACCACCGTCATCCGATATCTTCATGCCCTGGCCATGGTCCTGAATCTCGAGGAATATTTCACCGGGTTTACGGCGCAGTCTGATGCT
The DNA here is from genome assembly GCA_044867735.1 of Pyrinomonadaceae bacterium. Classification (GTDB taxonomy): domain Bacteria; phylum Acidobacteriota; class Blastocatellia; order Pyrinomonadales; family Pyrinomonadaceae; genus PSRF01. The sequence continues at coordinate 13,785 of JBIOVO010000097.1, forward strand.
GGCCGTCTCACTACGTGAGTGACGGCGAATGTTAGTCAAACTCTCCTGCACGATCCTGAAAAGCGCCGTCTCGATCTCGGATCTCATGCGGCCGACGCCGTCAAGCGCAACCAGGTTAACGTTGATACCCGTGCGTTTAGTGAAACCCTCGACGTACCATTTCAAAGCCGAAACGAGTCCGACCTGGTCCAGCAGTGGCGGGTGAAGTACATATGAAAGTGTACGAATCTCCTGTAGGGATTGGTCGCAGAGTAACGCACTCTCGTCCAGCAGCGACTTGAGTTCCGAGTTCTCTGCATACGACTGTTTGCGCATCAGATCGATGTCGATCGAGATGGCGAAGAGGTTCTGTGCAGTGCCGTCATGTAACTCGCGAGCGATGCGGCGGCGCTCTTCATCCTGCAAGTGGAAGAGGCGCGCCGTCAGTTGCGACAGTTCGTTCTCAGCCTGGAGCCGCTCGACTTCCAGGCGCTTTCTGTCCGTGATATCGCTCGAAGCGACGAGAACACACTGTTGACCATTGAGATCGAGGCGTTCAGCGGACGAGAGCAAAGTGCGAAACTCGCCGGTCTTAATGCGAAACTTCGTTTCCAGATTGCGCACCGAACCATTGTTTCTCAATGGTCCAACCAACCTCTCGCGGTCTTCCCGTGTCTCGAAGATGCCAAGCTCCAAAGACGTTCTACCGATGACCTCGTGGCGGCGGTAACCACTCATCTGCAAAAAGCTCTCATTGACATCGATGTAACGTCCCTCAGCCAGCGTGGTGAGAGACATCGGCTGCGGATTGGAGTTAAACGCCTTCGCGAATCTTTGCTCACTGGTTTGCAAGGCCTGCTCGGCAATCTTGCGCTGGGTGATGTCGCGGCCAATTCCCTGAAGTTCCTTGATACGTCCGCCGCCGTTGATAATCACGTGGTTCACCCATTGTTGCCACGATGTCGTTCCGTTCGGCAGGAGCACCTCGTGCTCGTGCACTTTGATTCGCGGGGACTCCATCAGCGATTGGAGGTGCGATAGCGCCTCTGGGCGCGCGTGTTCCGGAATTAGCTCGATAAACTTGCTTCCGATCAGTTCCGCTCTGCTCTTTCCAAAGTAGCGGCAGTAGGCGTCGTTGACAAAAGTGAGCGTGGTATCGGGAAGATACCGGCAGATCAGTTCGGTTTGCGTTTGGACCACATTGCGGTAACGTTCCTCACTCTCTGCCAGCCCGCGCGTCGCACGCCAGCGTTTGGTGCGTTCAATTAACAGACCGGCGATAAGAGACGTTTGCAGTAACACGATCGCGCTGACAGTAAGAATATGCCAATGGTAGCGTTGCCAGAACGTTGGCTCTCTGAAGAGAACGATGCTTCCAGCGGGCAGTTGGTCCTCGCGGATACTCCAGCGTTTGAGCTGTCTCGAGTCGAATCTCAAGACTCCCGGAACCACCGTGACCGGAATCTCGCGAGCAGGTTGCCCGTTGGCGACACTCAGAGCCATCTGGCCCATACGTTCTACACATGCTTGCAGATCGGTGCTGTAGCCGCCGACGCTTCCGCGTCCGATCATGGTTTCACTGGACACACTGTAAACCGGCACCCTCGCCGACTGCGTGACGAGCGACAACGATTCGAATGGATCGATACTCCTGCCCGGCTGGTCCTCAGAGTAGCGAACGTAAAAAATGATCGACTGTTCGTTGGCCCGTCTCACCTCAGATAGCAACGCATCGAGAGGCAGATTAGTCAGGTAAGTCAGCTTTACTCTGTTTTCAAATCCCCTGAGCTGGTTGCGAACGTCAGTCTCGAGCGTCGTGTCGCGTTCGGACGTGCGAACGATGACCATTGCCTGCTTAGCAGCAGGGTGTAGTCTAAGGGCGAGGTCAAGTGTCTTGCCGAAGACATTGTCAGTGACCACTCCTGTGACAGGCAGGACCAACTGTTGTGGACCAAGTTCAGGAGGATCGTACGTGTGGAAAATGATCGGAGCATCAGGAAACAATTCCGCGCGATGTTTGATCAGAAAGTTGAGCGAAATTGCAGACAAAGCGATCACTGCATCGACTTTTCGATCCGCATATTTTTTGCGCAGGTAATCGCGTAGCAGCACCGACTGTGCTTCACCCGGAAAACGATTCGACTCGAGGTATTCGGCGTAGTATTCGACTTCCGGATGTTTTTGGAAGAGAGACTTCAGACCCTGGTCCACAGTGACATTAGTGGGAAAATCCTTTCCATACCAGTAGAGCGCTACGATTCTCTTCGGTTCTTTCGGTGCTTGCGCGAACGCGGTGGCGCCCAGCCACAACAAAGCACACAAAGCACACAGGAGTTGTTTCATCTAACTATCTGCCCTATCGGCCACCGCTTGAAAGAGCAGCCTTCTGATGACCGTTAGCCAGGGGGACAGTGGCTGCGATCACAGTGCCGCTACCGTTTGATGTGATTTCGAGTTTGCCGCCAAGCTGGTGCAGGCGTTGCTTCATTCCCGGAATACCGACTCCGGGTTCGTAATTGTCCGTCTGCTGGCCGGCCCAATCAGTCTTGAATCCGCGCCCGTTGTCCCTTATTTCAAGCACAACGTGCCGGGGTCGCCGTTCCAGTCTGATCACAACTGAGTTGCCTTCGGAATGCCGGCGCACGTTAGTCAGGCTCTCCTGAACGATACGGAAAAGAGCCGTCTCCACTTCCGAAGCCAACCGGCCGATTGGCTGCGCGATCACACTGACGTGAATACTGCTGCGCTTGGTGAACCCTTCGACATACCAGCGCAACGCGGAAACCAAACCCGCCTGGTCCAACAGCGGCGGATGCAGCAGGTAAGAGAGCGTTCGAATCTCTTTCAACGACTCGTCTACCAGCGTCTGGCACTCGTTCACCAATTGCTGCTCACTGCCACCGGCGTCGAAACGTTTTTCCAGGCTGGCAAGGTTAACGGTGATTGCAAAAAGATTTTGCGCAGTGCCGTCGTGCAGATCGCGCGCGATGCGCCGGCGCTCGTCGTCCTGAATGTTGAGTAACCGGCGTGTTAGCTGCGCTAACTCTTGTTCGGCGCGCAAACGATCGGTGACGTCTTCGCTTATCGTTATGACGGATTCAACGTCGCCGTCGCTGCCAAGCTCCGGGATGACTCTGGTCCAATAGCTCCTCGATTCGTAGACAAAGTCGCGGGTGACCGTCTCGCGGATTGAAATGCAATGCCAGCAACTGAGTTCAAAACTCCTCCAGTCAAAATCAGGAGAGTCCATTTCAGATACAGTCTTGCCAATAAGCCGTTCGACGCCCAGCCCAAATCGTCTCAGAGACGGGCTCACATAGGTGAAACGGAGATTGCGATCGAGACGGCAAATAACGTCGGGAGAATTCTCAACGAGCGTGGAAAAATCCCTTTCGCTACGTTTGAGATCCTCTTCCAGCTTTTTGCGATCGGTAATGTCGGTAGCCGCGATCAGCAGGCATTGTTTTCCTGCGAGTTCGAGCAGTTCGGCGGAGGCGAGCAACACCCTGTATTCGCCGGACTTTGTTCGAAACCGGAGTTCCTCATTGCGCAAGTGTGCACGCCGTCGTTCGCTGATTTGCGCCGTCGGCTCACCCCAGAATCGCAAGGCTGCGGGCGTGTGGCCCAGCACTTCCGCACGCTTGTAGCCACTCATCGACAGGAAGCTTTCGTTGACGTCGATAAACTCGTCGTCGTCGAGGCTGGTTAGCGCCATCGGCTGGGGATTTGCGGCAAATGCTTTAACAAACCGCTCTTCGCTTTGGCGCAGGCGCTCTTCCGAAAGTTTGCTACGCGTTATGTCCTTTAAATAAGCGAGAAAGTGGAGTGGTTTTTGATTCTGATCGCTAACGAGCGTGGCCGTGAGAAAGATCCAGACGATGCGGCCATCTTTTGCCGTGACGCGTTGTTCCGACGTGAACGACTTCGACTCGCGGTTAACGAGCTGATCATACTTCAGTCGCGACTGCTCGAAATCCTCTGCGTAAGTAATGTCTTCGAGTCGCCACTCAAGTAGCTCAGCTTCCGAATAACCTAACAGCGTGCAAAGCGTGGGAGGTACTCGCAGCCACTTCAGATCCAAACTGATATGCGTTGTCATGACGAGCGAGACAGCCTGGCTGCGCTCGAGGTTCTCCTCACTCTGCTGCAACGCAAGGTGGGCCAATCGGCGCCGGCGCCGCTCCAGTAGCAGGACGATAATTAGGATCGCTTCTGCCACACACACCGCAAACGCTCCGACGATCCGCCACTTGTATTGTTGCCAGAGGGTCGGTTCCGTAAAGTGAACTACACTTGCCGGCGGCAGGCGACTTTTAGCAATGCGCGGCTTCAGGTTCTTTCCCTTCTCACCAGAAGTCTCTTTCTGGTAAGGAAAGAGTGCGAGTACTCGCGCCAGGTTGGCAGGGGTTTCCGTTTGACCAAGCGCTCGCGGCGTCGCCACGAAGACGCACAGAACCACAAACAGCATCGAGATGCTGCGGCACAACAACCGTTGACCTGTCCCTGGCTCGTGCATAGTTAAGAAGAAGAACCCACGTCTTGATTCGTCCTATCGGACCTATGCGACCTACCTGACCTTAACCTTAAAAAACAAACTTCACAGCAAATTGCATCTGACGCGAGGAACCGGAATCGCCGGTTGGGAATCTCGTGTTCGTGATTCGTCCGAACGTCTGACTGCCAACCACATTTCCGGGCTGACCAAAATTCGCGTGATTGAAAACGTCAAAAACCTCGCTGCGAAACTGGAGACGCGTGCTTCTGCCCAGCTCGAAGCTCTTAACTACAGACACATCGGTGTTGTTGAAGCCCGGACCAATCAGCACGTTCCGCCCAAGGCTTCCGAAACCGTTCACGGCCTGAAACGCCGTCGTATCAAACCAACGCTCAACCGTTCCGACTATCGCTACTGGACCATTAACATTCGGCCGCACCGTGTTCGGTACGCCATTCACTGTCGCCGAACTCGTCACAAGATTGATTGGATTACCGCTTTGCGCCTGCACGATCGCGGCTAACTCCCAGCCTTCAACAAGCTGGTTTCCGCGGAACGGAAGCTCGTAGATCGCCGTCATCACAAACCGATGGCGTGCATCGAAATCTGACAAGCCTCGGCTGTTCCGCAAGTCGTAGCTGTTCTGGACCACGATGGGAACAGTGAAACTCGAGTTGTAATCGATCGATTTGGACCAGGTGTACGACGCATGCAACTGTGGGCCGCGAGCCAGGCGACTGTTGGCGACTACCCAAAGCGCGTTGTAGCTCGAATTGCCGGTGCTCTCGACCTGCGTGATGTTTCCCAGTTGAACTCCGGGAAGGATCGGACTCTGCGCTGACAACCTCGGAACGGGACGAACTCCGTCAACCGGTTGATTGATGTTTCGGGAAAGCCGCAGGTGAGTTCCCTTCGTACCGAAGTAACCGGCAGTCAAAGACAACGCGCGAAACAGTTCTCGTTCGATATTGATGTTGTAAGTCTGGACCTGAGCGTTACGGAACCCATGATCAACCGTTTGCGGCGCCAGCCCCGAGGCCCTTGCGCGGCCAATCGCATCGTTCAAGGGAATGCTGCCCGTGACCGTTAACGGCGTGGCGAGCGGTGGATTTGCGGCAGTACCAATCACCACGTTTGTGAGTGGCTGGTCCACCATCCATGAATAACCAAGACGGACGGCGGTCTTTCCATCCTTGAACGGATCCCACACGAGACCAACGCGTGGCTCGAAGTTCGCTGCGTTGGTGCGGTAAGGCTGGTCGATGTTAGTGCCGACGCGCAGCAGTGATGCGGTATCAGGATCGAAAACAACGAACCGGTCGTAACGTTCCGTCGGCGACATGTTCCACTCGTAACGAAAACCCAACTCGAAACTAAGGTTCTGACGCCAGCGGTAGGTGTCTCTTGCAAACGCTCCGAGAGCACCCTGCGAAATGCTGCTGGCACGATCGCCGAGCGTGATGCTGAAAGAGTTGGCGATCCCGTTCAGGAACGCTGCCATGTTTGGAAAATTGAACGAACCCGGATCGCCCGTGAAATTGTTGTTCAGGAAACGACGAAATTCGGCGCCGAATTTGAATTGGTGCTTGCCGCGTGAATAGTTGAGTGTGTCGGAAACGACGAACGTCGTGTCGCCGCGCCCTTGCGGGAAATTTAGTGGTCCGCCGAAGTTAAGACCACCCGCGACGTTGATCTGTGGTAAGGCAAGCTCCTCATTGATACCGTTCTGAATGCCAAAATCTGCGGGGTTGTACCTGCCAACCGGATCGAACGTGACGAAGATGCGATTAAACCCAAACCTCGCTTCATTGATCACGTTAGGATTGAAGGTATGCGTTTCGCTGAACGTGAATACCTGTCTTAAACCTTTTCTGACATCTCCAAAGCCAGGAATCGTGTTTCCCTGCAACGTCGGCTCGCCACGTTTGTCATTCTGAATCGAGTAGTAGCCGTGAATCCAGTCGTTCTCATTCAGGTTATAACTGATGTCGAGAGAGTATTGATCCAGATCGACCGGCGCAGTTCCGGAGCCGATGAACCGCGCGTTGCCGGTGGAGTCGATGAAGTTGGCGCGCGGGATTAGATCGACGAGGTTGCGAACAACCGGATCGGTAACACCCGCTCTCTGTGCGTCACTTAAAACCAGGCTATTCAAATCCAGGCCTTGCCGCTGCCGCACACCTTCGTAAGCAAAATAGAAAAAAAGCCGGCCGCGCACGATTGGACCACCCAGCGTCCCGCCGAATTGATTTCGTTTGAACGGCGGCGGATTTGCGGAAGTGAAATTGAAAAAGTTACGCGCGTCCAACGCGTCGTTGCGAAGGTAATGAAAGAGCTCGCCGTGAAACTCGTTCGTCCCGGATCTGGTAGCGATGTTGACGACGCTGCCGGAGCTGCGTCCGATGTCGGCAGTGATCGTGGAATTATCGACCTTAAACTCACGGATGGTTGTGATCGACGGCGCGACGGTGATCACGTTGAAGGCGAGATCGTTGAGATTGATCCCATTGATCTGAAAATTGACTGTATCTTCACGCGCGCCAGCCGAGTTGAAAGAGAATGGGCCCTGGCCACGTGTCGGCGTAGTCAAGACGCCGTTCTGTGGCGGCGTGACTGAACCTGGAATCAGAGTTCCCAGATCCACAAAGTGACGGCCATTCAGAGGCGTGTTCTGCACCGCAGCTTCGCTGAAACTTTGTCCAAACGAAACAGAAGCACGATCTATTGCATGGATCTCGGCGCCGACTGTGACTTTCTCACTGACCTGGCCCAACGAGAGTTGGAAGTTTCGAGTGATGGTGCGCGCGACCGTGACGCGTACATTCTCCGCGACTTCCGTGCGAAACCCAGTGGCACTGACCTGGATCTGATACGTCCCCACAGCCAGTGCGGCAAACTGGTACATCCCATTCGCACCGGTTTGCGCTGTGCGCTCAGTCGAGGTTTCTACGTTTGTTGCGGTAATTGAGGCGTTAAGAACGACGGCTCCGTTGAGATCCGTCACGTAGCCCTGCAGGCTCGAGGAGGACTGCGCGGCCACAGTTCCGCCCAGCACCAGCAGCAACACCAGGTTGATGCAGTGGGAGAGAAACTTCCGTGGGGGCATCGGGGAAAGCATTAGTACAGCTCCGTTGCCAAAGCCGACAACTGACCGTTGTCACGTTAACGTTTACTCAGAATCGGGACATAGAGTTTCTGTCGACTAGAGCAACACACGGCCGCACACAGTTTGGCGGGAGGGCCGGCGGGGGGAAGGTGGAAGGTGCGCCAGCGATCGTGCAGCCGATAACCAATCAAGCACCACACTTAATTAGGTAAATCTCAGCAACAAACCCTGCATGTAGAACTGATAAAGGTGGCACGTAATAGTCAGTGATTATTACAGGAAACCACTACCGGTGATACCCGTAAAATTTCGGGGAAATCACTGTAGTTACCTCACCGAAATGTGCCATATCGCCTCATCCAACACACTTCTGTGATCAAGTACATGCCCACCCGCCTGCGAATACAGTAACTACCGGATTGTTCGATTGTTAAGGACTTGGTTCGATCATGTCTTCAATCTCCAGCACATTGAGACCGCTTGACTCAACAGCGAGAATGACATGAACTCGACAAAGCCAGCCCCGGAATCACTCCCAGCACCTACCGACTCGTCCGCTTCGAACCAGAACTCTGGTAAGAAATCCAGGATGACGGAAGGAAGATTTCGTTTAGCATTTGAAAACGCGCCGATCGGAATGGTGGTAGTTGATTTTGATTACAGTATGCGCCGGGTAAATGAGGCGCTCTGTCAGGCGCTGGGATACAAAGCGAGCGAACTTCTCAATCGGAAGTTTATTGAGATCACGCACCCCGACGATGTCGTTCGCGGTACCAACCTCGCCGCCAAACTCTTTCGCGGTGAGATTCCGAGTTATCGAATTGAAAAACGCTTTGTTAAGAAGAATGGCGATCTCGCATGGCTCGACGTAACCGCGTTGATGATTCGTGGCGAGACTGGGGATCCTCTCTACGGACTCGCGATGATCGAGAACATCACCGATCGCAAACGTTCGGAACAAGCGCTGCGAACCAGCGAGGAGCGTTATCGCTCGTTTGTGGTCAATAGTTCAGAAGGCATCTGGCGTCTCGACGTGGAGGACCCGATCGACATCAAGCTGCCGGCAGATGAGCAACTCAGTCTGTTTTATAAGTACGGCTATCTCGCGGAGTGTAACGATGCGATGGCACGGATGCACGGTTACGAACGTGCAGACGACATCGTCGGGTTGCGTTTTGGTGATGCACGATTTACCTCACATCCGACCAACACCACTGTGATGCGAAAGTTGATCGCCAGCAACTATCGTTTGATCGATCTGCAAACTGAGGATTTCGATGCCAAGGGCAACTTGCAGCATTTCTCGACGAACCTGATCGGAGTTGTCCTCAACGATCACCTCGTCCGGATCTGGGGCGTGCAACGAGATCAAACCGAACAGAAAAGAATAGCGCTGCAACTCGAGCACTCGCATGAGCAGTTGCGGCATCTCTCCGGCTATCTTCAGGAGTTGCGCGAACGGGAAAAGAGCATTCTAGCGCGCGAGATACACGACACTATTGGACAATCACTCGCCAGCATCAAGATCGAAACGACCATGCTCCGCAAGAAGCTCGCAAATACGGAAGCACTCGATCTTCAGGAGTTGCAAAAGAGACTCGGTGAGATTGCCGGTTCTCTCGACGAAACGATCCTTTCGGTAAAGGCCATCGCTACCGAACTCAGACCGGGAGTGCTCGACAAGTTTGGTTTGCCGGCGGCGGTTGAATGGCAGTGTGAAGAGTTCTCTCGGCGGCTGGAGATCGACTGCAAGTGTCACGTTCCGATCCTGGAAGTGAATATCAGAAGCGAAGTCTCAACCGCGCTGTTTCGTATTCTTCAGGAAGCGCTTACGAACGTCGTCCAACACTCGCACGCCAAAGCAGTGCGGGTGGATCTTACCGTAGACGATTCGAAAGTGACGCTGACAGTCAACGACAATGGGCGCGGGATAACTGACGCCGAGATCAAGTCGCCGACTTCGCTGGGTCTGTTGGGAATGCGTGAAAGGGTCGAGTTTCTTGAAGGTTCTTTTAGCATGGTGGGTAAACCCGGACGTGGCACGACAGTTCGGGCCAGTTTTTCCTTGTAAACAGCCGTGATTAACTTACTCATTGTCGATGATCATCCGATAGTCAGACGCGGATTGAAGGAGGTTCTCAAAGAAGAATCGGACCTTTCAGTGGTTGAGGCGTCGAACGCGCGCGAAGCGTTGAATACTATCAAGGCGCAGCAATTTGACCTGGTGATCGCCGACCTCGACATGCCGGGAATGGATGGACTCGACCTGCTAAAGGAGATCAAGCGACAGGACCAAAACCTGGCGGTGCTGGTGCTGAGCGTGTATCCGGAGGACCAGGTTGCCGTGAGAGTTCTCAGAGCCGGCGCCTCCGGATTCGTATCCAAGGAGACGGCGCCGGACGAGCTGGTGGCGGCGATTAGAAGAATTCTTAGTGGCGGCAAACACATCAGCGAGCGAGTTGCGGATCTTCTGGTGACCTACCTGGATGGGTCAAACTTCAAGGGGATGCATGAGAAGTTGTCGGATCGTGAATTTCAAATACTGAAATTGTTTGGTGAGGGGAAGACGATCAGGCAGATTGCTGAGGAGCTTCATTTGAGTTCACCGACGGTGAGCACCTACCGCGCACGCATTCTGAACAAGATGGAAATGAAGACTACGGCTGAGCTCGTGCGTTATGCGATCCAGGCGGGGATCTCGAAGCCTACATAAGAATTAACCGCAGATTTTCACAGATGAACACAGATCAAACTAACAGTTTCGCTGCTTCCTGAAGGATTCGTTTCATCGGCATCATCATAAGCAACACCGGAATGAACGGTATCAAACTGCTCACCGCCAAACTAAGCAGTCCCCGCAGATCAAACGGCAGTATCCGCATTTCATGGACGTTGGAAACAACCCCATAGAGGTCGGTGGTAGCTGAAAAATCCGTTGCCTCCAGCGCGCCGTTCGAATACTTGTCGTAGTGCGCTAACCACTTTCGTTCGAACTGGCGTCCAACGCTATCCGCGAGCGCTCCGTAAGTGAAGATGCCTTGCGTTTTTTGCCGGTGCAGCTTCAACGCAAATACGAGCAATGGTCCGACAAAGAGAACAAACACAAATATCAACAACCCAGCGACTGTGTTCTGAAGACCTTCGGCTGTCGCACTATGATTGGCAACGCGATTTGCCGCCGATCCCGCCACTACCACTCCGAAAGTTAACGCTACCGGCATGAACGCGAACAGCGATGAGTTTAGAAACTTCAACCCTGACGTTCGATCAGGATGTGCGGAGATGAGGTTGAGCTTCATCCTGGCCACGTGAATCAGGAATCGTCCCCAGAGAATAACGCGCCATATCCAACCGAAGAAAAGTATGAGCAGCAAAGGCATACTGACGAGCAAGTACCACCAACCGGCCCACGAAATCGGCGTGCCCGCACCACCTACGAGATACCATGGCGGCGCCGCAACCAAGTGCCGGTATCGCACGATAAGGAGCCCAACAGAATAGGCGAGCGCAATCGCGAGGACCTCTGCGATGTTTGAGTTCATCAACGATCTTGTTGAGACTGCAAGCTTCGTAAAAGATGGTACGTCGCGTTGCTCCACGATGCCCGACGTCACAAAGTAAGCAGCAATCGCCTCCAGGCGGCGCAGACAAATAGCTTCGCTGACGATCAGTAGCGGCGCCGCGATCAGCGAGCGAGCGTGCACGCCATAATCAGTTAAGAATGAAAAGAAGGACGCCTGACCGCGCAGATCTTCGGCGACGACGAGGATGACGAGCGGGAACCACCCAATCAGAATCGTGACCGTTGCGCGTGAGGCGATGTTGAAGCCAACCGGCCGAAATAGACCAAGCGACTTCTGAAAATGAGGGAATGGGCCACTCTCGAAT
>JBIOVO010000098.1:0-14123 GCA_044867735.1 Pyrinomonadaceae bacterium
CCCCCCACCCCTACAAATGACAATGGGAATTCTAGTGCTCGTCGGATTGGCGTTTGGCGAGAAAGAACGAGATCACAGTTGAATAGACCAGTCCAAGGACTATGGTGCCCACAAACAGCGCGATAAACGCCTGGGCCGCGACCTTGGATATCGGTGCGTTACCGGCGCCGGCCTCAGCCGCCAACCATCTTGGTCCGACCACCACCAGCACACCCACGAAGAAGAGCGAGATCGTGAGTGCGTAAACGAACGAGATCGCGACGCCGGTTTTGAGTCCCTCTTTAAAGGTTGATGGTTCACCTTTCTCCCGCTCCAGCGCCTTGAGTCCCAGATAGATAATCGCGAAGTGCAGGACGTTGAAGGCGATTGGCGTGACCAGGCTGTGGACAAACGAAAACGGATTGGGCACAAGTGACCGCACGATGAGCACCCACGCCGCGACGAAGGCCGTGATGAGTAGTCCGTATTTTATCGGTATTTTCATTTGGCAATTGGAAATCGGAAATTGGAAATCCCTTCATTCCCAGGCAGGTTTGATTGCTCCGCTGGCGTCGTGCCAGTAGGGCGCCCAGGCGAGCGTTACGAGTTTGACCGCGATGTTCGACTTCGTCGGTTTTAGACTGACCTTGCACAGCTCTTCGGTCTGCGGATCCAGAGAACTTTCGAGTGCCGCGGTTTCGGCTTTGAACTCCTCTTCCAAATCTGCAAGCCTTTGCATCACTGCCTCGACATTGTCTTCAGCGCGCTCAACGTCCTGCGCCTCCTTCATCGAACGACTCGCGCCGCGCACCGCCGTCGTCGCCCGTCCTAGTGTAGACATGCTGACTCGTTTCCGTCCCATAAACGATGACAGCAACGTCGCGCCAAACGAAATCGCCGTCTGATACTTTTGACCCTTTGCCTGTTCTCGCTCACGTTCGACCGCCTGCTCAGCACGCCGCTTCCGATCTTCGAGTTGCTCAAACTTCGGCGCATACTTCCGCCGCAGCTTCTCCACCGCTTCATCACGTTTCTCGCGCGCCATAAGCTGGAGCCGAGCGCGAAAATCCCTCTCCGTTTCACCGGGATTCGACGCGATGTCCAAACTAGGGCTCTCCAACAACTCCAGCCGCTGATTGCGATAGATCCAACTCGCGAAGTCCTTTCGCCACGTCGCGTAACTCTTCTCTTTCGCAGCCTTCGCCGGAATGATCACATACTGACTATCCGCTTCCGGTTCCGTCTCAAGTTCCTCAACCGGCAAAGTCAGCGGCACACTCTGAGCCCAGTCGAGGTCCACTGGACCATCCGTGATCCCAGCCAACACCGCCAACTGCTGAGTCACATCAACAGTCTTCGAACTGCTGTAATGAATTTCAGCCGTTCCGAGTAGTATCGGATGATACGAGAGACGCGCATCCGCGCCACCAGACGAACGCACGGGAATGTAATACTGCGCGATTTCCGGCGGCAGCACCGGGCGCTGATTCTGTTCGGGCGCGTTTCGCGGCGGAGCCACAGACTCCGCGATCGGCGTCGCGGCAGTAGCCGCTTTCAGCGGATCGATCAACAACTTGATCTGCGTCCGTGTGAGTGGGCCACGCAGGTACGACATGACCCAACGACTTTCGAAGATCTCGGGCGCGTCGTCGTGAACGTTGTTCATGAGGAAGATCCGGTTGCTCAGCCCGGCAAGCAGTTGTTCCATCTCCTGTCGATCAAACTTCGCGCCCGTACCTGCGGCGATTCCTTCAAGTCCTTCAAGTACGCGATCCTTGTCGCGTTCGGTTTGCAAGCGGCCAATGAACCACGTGCCCGTGTTTGCGAGTCCTTTGTAGTCGAGATCGACCGGATTCTGCGTTGCGAGAACGACGCCGAGTCCAAAAGCGCGGGCCTGCTTCAGCAAAGTGAGAAGCGGTAACTTCGAAGGTGGATTTGCGACTGGCGGGAAGTAACCGAAGATCTCGTCCATGTAGAGAATCGCGCGCAGGCTCGTCGTTCCCGATTGCGCTCTCATCCAACCGAGCATCTGGTTCAACAGCAGCGACACGAAGAACATTCGTTCCGCGTCCGCGAGATGAGCGATCGAGAAGATCGCGAGTCGCGGTTTCCCCGCTTCGGTGTAGAGGATCTTTTGGATGTCGAGCGATTCACCTTCCATCCAGCTCGTGAAAGTCGGCGAAGCGAGCAGGTTGTTAAGCGTCATTGCCAGTTGAAAACGATCGGCGGCGGGGAAGAAGGAATCGAGATCCATCACGCCGATCCTGGTCAGCGGCGGTGTTTGGACTTTTTGAATCAATCCGGCTAGGTCGAGATCTCTTCCGGCGGCCCACTCCTGGTTGAGGATGTTGGAGAGCAGAATGTGCTCGCGGCTGCGAATCGGATCGGCGTCGATTCCGATCAGACCAAGAAGACTCGTAATCGTAGTGTTCGTGCGTTCGGCCAATAGTTCGTTGTCCTGCCGGACTGCTTCCGGCGGGGCCGCGAACGACTTGAGAATCGAAACCGGTGTCCCGACGTTGCTGCCGGGCGTATAGATGCGAAAGTCAGCCGCATCACGCAGACGTTTGATCCGGTCGCCATCCTGACCCCAACTGGCGAGGCCTTCTTTCCAGCGCGTGGCCTGTTGCGCGGCGTAGTCGGCGATTGAGAGGTTCTGTTTCTGCGCGTCGCCCTCGTTGACCCATGGTTCGAAGTCCTGCGGAGTGAGATTTGGGAAAGTGAGCAGCAGGTTACAGAGATCGCCTTTGGGATCGATGATGATTGCCGGAATGCCATCGATCGCCGCTTCTTCGAGGAGCGTGATACACAGACCCGTTTTACCGCTGCCGGTCATGCCGACGCAGACCGCGTGCGTCACGAGATCCTTCGAGTCGTAAAGCAGCAGACCCTCTTTGGCTTTGTTCTGGTTGAGATCGAAGGGACGGCCGAGATAAAAGACGCCCAGTTTCTCAAACTCTTGCATTTGATTGACCCTTCTACATGATTACAGGATTGTTGCAGGATTTGTATTCTTAAAAGGGTAAATCCTGAAGATCTGTAATCCTGTCCAAGCATCCTGTCACAACTGCCATTTCGTGCGCGTATAAGCGATGCGGAAACCGTTTCGCTCTGCATTTCGTTGCGAGCCGCTGCCGGGGTTCGCGGCCATCATCGCCACTGTGCAGCCTTGCGCGGCCGCGTAGCGCAAACGTTCTTCGAGCAAAGCGAGCTGAGCGCCCTGGCGTCGAGCCGCTGGGATCGTACTGGCGCCCGCGAGCAGTGCGACATCGCCGGCGATCGATAGAGCGCCGGTCGCAATCGGTTTACCTTCCAGCTCTGCAATAAACGAAATCGATTTCGACTGGGCCGTTACCTGGGCCAACTCGCGCAGGAAGTCGGCAACTTCAGGTAACTCACTCCAACCCTCAGAGGCTGTCTGTGCCCAAAGTTCAACTTCACCGTCTTCAATGACTCTTACCTTTAAGCCTTCGTTTCGCGATGTGCTGAGACGCAAGTCAGGATCGATCGGTCGATACAAGACGCTGGAAAACTCGATCGGTTTGTAGCCGCGTTCATTAAACAACGTGAACACAGACTTGTCGGCGATCGGACTGACCTCGTGAAAAACATCGGCGCCGCGAGATCTGAAGAACTCCTCAAGCGCGTCCATGTCCGCGGGTGTTATCGGTGTGAACACACCAAGACCGAAAGTCTGCGTCAAAGGAGATCCGACGCCATCAAACATCGCATACGCTCCAGCGACGTCGATCCACGTCGCACCGCGATCGGGAAACGCCCTGGCCCGTGCTTCGACGAAATCAGCGTTGCTGCGTGCCTCAGTTCGTTCGAGACGGCGAGCGAGTTCGATGTCGGCAAAGGGGTAGCTCATCGTTGCACTTTGAATAGACGAGATTCGCCGCAACTTGGGAGATTGTGAATTCCACGGTCTTCAAAGTCGATGCCCGATCCGGCAACGAGATCTTTGACCGTGCTTGACACCAGGATCTCACCCGGCTCCGCTTCGTTCGCGACGCACACGCACATCTCTGCAGCCGAACCGGTGACCTGACTATCGACTATCTCACACTCTCCGGTATGAAGACCGGTACAGGTTTCCACACTAAGCCGCGAAGCATATTCAGTAATCGCCGCGGCGCAGCGAATCGCTCGCGCAGGTCCGTCGAAGATCGCGAGGATGCGATTCTCTTCGATGTCGATCTCCCGTCCACGGAACCATTCGATCTCTTTCGTGATGTGCGCGTGCAGCCGTCGCAGTAGTTCCAACCAACGATCCTGCCCAAGCCGGTCTACGTGATCTTTGACACCGACGATTCGTCCTACAAGAACGGTCGCCAAAACGGTGTCCGGCTCGATCCGGTGACGGACTCCCGTCAGAAACTCTTCCATCTCGTCGAGAATCGCATCCTGGTCCCCAACGAAAGGAAGATGATCGTTTCCGGAAAACTCCACAAACCTCGCGCCCGGAATTCGATCCGCCACGAAGCGTCCTTCTTCAACTTTCAGACACTGATCGTCTGTGCGATGAATGATGAGCGACGGCACGCGAATGGACGGTAACACGTTTCGCACATCGATCTCCGCGTTCATCTGCGTCAACGCAACCGCAGCGCCCGGACTTGCGCCCATGCGCAAATACGTGGCCCACCAGTCGCGAAACTTCGGATCGTTCGCCACGCTTGGCGCGCGTTCATCGATGCCGACGGGTCCACCCCATTCATTGCGCATGACTTCAAAGAAGTGCTCGCGTTCTTCAGCCGTTGGTCCCCAGGGATACTCTTCGTCGCGAATCCGCTTGGCGTATGTTCCGATCATTACGAGCGCAAGCGTTTTCTCCGGATACGTGGCGGCGAAAAGGCTGCACATCGGACCACCCTCGGAAACGCCGCATAGTGCAGCACGCTCAGAACCGACTGCATCCATCACGGCGCGCACGTCGTCCATTCGTTGTTCGAGCGTTGGGAGTTGATTGATCGGAACTCGATCGGAAAGACCGGTGCCACGTTTGTCAAAGAGAATGAGTCGAGAGAAGGAAGCGAGTCGTTGTAGAAATCGCGCAAAGCTCGGTTCCTGCCAGAAGTATTCCAGGTGCGAAACCCAGCCCATCACGAAGACGAGATCGAGCGGCGCATCTCCGATAACCTGGTAAGCGATGTTTACGTCGCCACTGCGCGCGTACATCGTCTCTGGCGGACGTAGCGCTGCAATCGGTGCGGGCTCAACCGGTGAAACATCGATCACTCGGGCTCCGGGAACAAGTGACTGAATCGTGTTTGGGTCAAATGCATCACCCTCATCGCGTTCGACGACGATCCGCGCTCGCGTGCGTTCGTGCACAATCAGCGCATCTTCCTCGCCGCCGGTTGCTCTGACGTTTGCGACGAAGCGATAACCGCGCCTGGGAACGGTCTGAATGTAGTGTTCACCCTGCTTACTTTCGCCGAGTGCCTTCCGCAATATCGAAATGTTTTGAGCGAGATTGTTCTCTTCAACAAAACTGTCCGGCCAAACCCGTTGCATCAACTCCTTTTTCGTCAGCACGTGGCCGCAGTTTTCAAGCAACACGAGCAACGTATCAAAGACCTTCGGCGTGAGCGCGACTTCGCGATCGCCCTTGAAGAGAATCCGTTCCGACGCATCAACTCGAAATCCGTCAAATAAATAGAAGTGTCCTGCGGGTCGATTCATCATCGGCTTTCAGAAGTCTTTGAGAATAACCTCAAAACTATTTCAGAGTTTCCTAAATACCCGATCGCAGGCTCGCCCGTATCTTCCACGCACTCACCTGGAACCCCGACATCAACTTTTAACCGTGATTATTTAGGAGGTATCGCAATGAATACAAGAGCCCAGCGCCAGGTTAAGGTCGATGCCCGGCCGGCCGCCCGCCACGCAGTGGTGCTCGGAGGAAGCCTTGCCGGACTTTTAGCTGCGCGCGTTCTGTCCGATCACTTTGAGAAAGTAACACTGATCGAACGCGACGCTTACCTCGACAACACTGAAACGCGCAAAGGCATTCCGCAAGCAAATCACGTCCACGGACTTCTAGTTCGCGGACGTCAAATCCTCGAAGGACTCTTTCCCGGTTTGCAAGATCAGATGATTGCAGCCGGTGCTCCCGTGGTGGACATGGCCAACGAGATTGCGTGGTTCACGCGAGCTGGTTGGGGAATCAGATTTCCTTCTGATTTGAAAGTGCTCGCCTTCACGCGCCCGCTACTTGATCTGCACGTTCGGCGACGTCTCGCCGGTAATGCAAACGTCGAGATACTCGACAACACTGACGTCTTAGGTCTGCTGCCCGATTCGACTCCCAACCATCTCGAAGGCGTGCTCATTTGCCCGCGCGCTCCGGAAGTGGATCGCAGAGTTGCCAGGGCTTTGACGGCGGATCTGGTTGTTGACGCGACCGGCCGTGCATCGCGCGCGCCGCGTTGGCTTAGCGATCTCGGATACGAACCGCCGGAAGAGATGGTGATCGATGCGAACCTTGGTTATTCCAGCAGGTTGTATCGCATTCCTGAAAACTTCGACGGCGATTGGCAGTGTGCGTACGTGCAGTCTGCACCACCCGTGCGAAAGCGTGGCGCGATCCTTTTCAAGGTTGAGGACAACCGTTGGTTGGTGACGCTGACTGGCGGCGGTGGCGATCATCCGCCGAGCGATGAAGAGGGATTCCTCGAATTCGTCCGCACGCTGCCCGTTTCCATCATCTATGACGCCATCAGCGTCGCCGAACCGTTAACTCCAATCAAGACTCATCGCGCGACTCAAAACCGGCTGCGCCGTTACGAACTCTCGAACGCGTTACCGGAAAACCTTCTGCTGCTCGGCGATGCTGTTTGCGCCTTCAATCCTGTTTATGGACAGGGCATGACGGCCGCTTCGCAGGGCGCGCTAATACTCCAGCAGTGTTTGGATGAACGACAACGCGCGGATCCGGCCGCCGGTCTCAACGGTCTGGCGCGGCAGTTTCAAAGACTACTGGCGAAAGCGAACGAAGCGCCGTGGATGATGGCTACGGGTGAAGACTTGCGTTACCGCGAAACGGTCGGCGGATCGGTGAACGGAAAGACGAGGTTCATGCATAGCTACATGGACCACGTGATCCAACTCTCGACCAGATCGATCGGAGTGCGAAGCGTGCTGATGCGGGCGTTCAACCTGCTGGCGCCACCAACTGCGCTCTTTCATCCGCGCGTTCTGTTTCGAGTCGTAATCAGCATTCTCAAACCGGCGCCGCGGCGCCAGGCGCCGATATTGCCAGTACCGGTAGGTGAACAGAACCGGCTGTTTCTACAGAGCCGAGGCTAAAAAAGGACTTCCCCCATGAAGACCAGAACCGAAATCACTCTCGAAGTGGACCGCTGGGTCGTCGTGAGCAGGCAGCGCAGAGGTGTGTGGTGCTCAACCTGCTTAGGTTACGTCGAGATGTTGAATATTGATGATGCGGCACTTATTGCCAGCGTGAATTCCCGCACCATTTTTCGATGGGCCGAATCCGGAGCGTTGCATTCGACGGAAACACGTGAAGGACTTCTGCTCATCTGCCCCAATTCCCCAAATTTGAAATAGGGATTTCGCACGCCTTTGCGCGCGAAATCCTTCTTCGGGCTCAAACGCTATTATCTGCCACCAATCCACACCGTTTTGATGTTGACGAACTCGCGGATGCCAAAGTCCGCGAGTTCGCGTCCGTATCCGGAATTCTTCACGCCGCCAAACGGCAACCGCGGATCGGATGCGACCATGCCGTTGATAAAAACCGATCCTGCTTCGAGCTCTTCGATGAATCTAGTTTGTTCACTGTTGTCGTTGGTCCAGGCAGCGGCGCCGAGTCCGAAAGGAGTAGCGTTCGCGATGCGGATTGCTTCGTCGATGTTCTTTACTCGGAAGAGCATCGCGACTGGTCCGAAGATCTCTTCGCAAGAGACCGGTGCGCCGAGGTCAAGGTTCGCAAGGACGGTCGGTTCGTAGAAGTTTCCCTTGATTTTCTTTCCGCCGGTTAAAACCTTTGCGCCGGACGCCACTGCGCGTTGCACCTGCTCTTCGAGGTCGTTGACGATCTGGGGTGTGGCGAGTGGTCCGATTTCAGTCGACTCTTCCAGCGGATCTCCGATCTTCAATGCGCGCATCTGCTCGACGAACTTTCGTTCAAACTCTTCATAGATCTCGTCGGCGACGATGAAGCGCTTCGCGGCGATGCACGATTGGCCGTTATTGATCGTGCGCGCTCTGACTGCCGTTGATGCAGCTTGATCGAGGTTTGCGGAAGGCATGACGATGAACGGATCACTGCCGCCGAGTTCCAGCACGGTCTTCTTGATCTGCTTTCCGGCGATTGAGGCGACGCTTCTGCCCGCAGGTTCGCTGCCTGTCAACGTCGCTGCTTTCACGCGGTGATCGTTGAGAATGCCTTCGACAGCGTCTGAGCCAATCAACAGGGTTTGAAAGGCACCCCTGGGAAATCCTGCGCGCGTGAAGATTTCCTCGATCGCTAGCGCGCACTGCGGCACGTTCGACGCGTGTTTCAACAATCCGACATTGCCGGCCATCAGCGCCGGAGCCGCGAAACGAAAGACTTGCCAGAACGGGAAGTTCCAGGGCATGACGGCGAGCACTGGTCCGAGTGGTTGAAAATGGACGTAACTCTTGCGCGCGTTCGTTTCGACAGTCTTGTCGGCGAGATGTGTTTCCGCGTTTTCTGCATAGTAGCGACACACCCAGGCGCACTTTTCCGCTTCGGCGATCGCGGCTTTCAGCGGTTTGCCCATCTCGATCGTCATGAGCCGTCCGAAATCACTCTTTTCGGTTTCGAGGATCTCTGCCGCGCGCCGCATCATGCGCGAGCGATCTGCGAATGCGGTGTGACGGTATGTGTGAAACGTGTCAGCGGCGAGTTGGAGTTTTTCTTCGATTTCCGCCGCGGACAAAGCCGTGAAAGTTTTTAGTGTTTCGCCCGTGGTTGGATTTATTGAGGCTATAGCCATGATGAAGTAATTCTAACCACTAAGACACCAAGACACGAAGTAAGAACAAAAATGAAAACTTTGTGTCTTTGTGTCTTAGTGGTTCAAATGTTTTACTTAAGCTAATGACCAGGGAGAAGCCGCAACTCGATCGCTTCGGAGTCGCTGCCGCATTGCAGGAGATTGCGCAGTTGATGGAGCTTAAGGGCGGTCAATATCGTTTCAAAGCAAAAGCTTACAACGCCGGCGCGCGCGCGATTCAGGCAGTGGCCGATCTCGATCGACTCGTCCGCGAAGAGCGACTGACTACGCTACCGCGTATCGGCGCAGCACTCGCTTCACAGATCAAGCAACTCTATCTCACCGGTGAGTCTTCGGTCTTAAATGAATTGCGTAACGAGTTTCCGAAAGGCGTGGTTGAGCTTTCCGCAGTGCCCGGCTTAAGTGTCGAGAAGATCAAGCTGCTTCACGATGAGTTGGGCATAGCCTCGATCGCCGATTTGCGGGCAGCGGCCGAAGCAGGGAAGTTGCAGAAGCTCAAAGGCTTTGGTCCAAAGACAGAGCAGACTCTGCTCGCGAAAACCTCAAATCCTATTAAGAAGCCAAAGCGCCGTTTGCATCTGCACCAGGCGTGGAATGCGGCGGACCAGGCAGTCGATTATCTGAAGACGCTCGACGGCGTCGTAGACGTCGCGGTAGCGGGCTCGTTGAGGCGTTGGGAAGAAACGATCGGCATCGTTGAGATCGTGGCGAGTTCGAAAAAGCCTGGCGAGTTGATCGGCAAGTTTCTTGAGTTTCCGTTAATTCTGTCGAGCCAAACCGACGGTCCGAACAGTTGTGTAGCGCAGTTTGCTGACGGTGCGGCCGTCGCACTTACCGTCGTGCCGCCGAAAGAGTTTTCGATCATGCTGTTCGTGAAAACCGGTTCGGATGCTCATGCTGAGCGGCTGCTCGAGTATGCGACGCGAAACAACATAAGTTTGCCGCAATCGGCTCGCACCGAAGAGCAGATCTACAAGGGTTTGGGAATGCAGTACATCCCGCCGGAGTTACGCGAAAACGCGGGCGAGATTGAAGCCGCGCTGGCAGGAAAACTGCCGCAGGAACTGGTCACCGATGCCGACATCAAAGGCATGATCCACTGCCACACCACTTACTCCGACGGCGTTCACTCGCTCGAACAGATGGTGCGCGGCGCGGAAGAGATGGGGATGAAATACATCACGATCACGGACCACTCGCCGACGGCTATCTATGCGAATGGCTTGAAGTTGGATCGATTAAAACGGCAGTGGGATGAGATCGACGAGGTGCAGGAGAAGGTGTCCATCAAGATCCTTCGCGGTACCGAGTCGGACATCGTGGCGAACGGCGGGCTCGACTATCCGGATGCTGTGCTGGAGAAGCTCGACGTGATCGTCGCGAGCATACACGCTCGATACAAGATGGACTCAGCGAAGATGACGGAGCGAATCACGAAGGCGATGCGTTATCCAGTCTTCAAAATCTGGGGCCACGGGCTCGGTCGCCTGTTGCAGAGGCGTCCGCCGTTTGATTGTGACGTCCCGCGCATTCTCGACGTGATTGCCGAATCTCAGGCGGCGATCGAAATCAACGGCGATCCTTATCGACTTGATCTCGAACCGCGTTGGGTGCGCGAGGCACGGAAGCGAAAGATCAAGTTTGTGATCTCAACTGACGCTCACTCGGTGAAGGCTATGAATAACATCAAGTATGGCGTCGCGATGGCGCGGCGCGGCTGGGTGCAACGAAAAGAAGTGCTCAACACTCTCAACACCACGGCTTTTGTTAAGGCCGTCAAGCCGGTTCACTGAACACTTACGCTTGATTCGCCGCCTTCCGGACCGTAGAACAGTACCCACACCGTCAAGTCGCCGGAAAAGTTTTCAAAACGATGGACGGCGCCGGCGGCTGCGAAGAGAATGTCGCCTGGCCCAAACGTCGTGCGCGTGTCTTCGCAGACATATTCGCCGCTTCCGGTAACCACCACATAGATCTCATCACGTGTATGCGGCTTTTGTGGATCGACCCCGCGCGGCGCATAAATCTCAACCGACAGACTTCCATGCTCGAAGACAGTGGCAAACCGCTGCCCCTCCGGGCCCGGCAACCGCTCCAGCGCCTCGGCGACAGTTGCACTAAAACAAGGCTTCTTCGACTTCATCTGTTCTATCCGCTCAATCAGTGGCCGTTCTTTCTCTTCGCATCGCAGGCCGGCGGAAGCCCGGGATTCTTCGTCTCATATTTCTTGATCTCTTCTTCGAAGACGACCTTCGCCTGTGGCCTGGTGTCATTACCAAACAAGATCGCGTTGCCTGCCTGAAAACTCACGTGCGCTCCGAGTTTACGGGCCACAGCCAGGATCTTCTCGCGCAGGTCGCGATCGAGGTCGATGATGTAAACGGACGTT
Organism: Pyrinomonadaceae bacterium; assembly: GCA_044867735.1. GTDB lineage: Bacteria > Acidobacteriota > Blastocatellia > Pyrinomonadales > Pyrinomonadaceae > PSRF01. The sequence goes on from JBIOVO010000098.1 coordinate 11,380, forward strand.
CCCTGGGCGGACGGCACTAACGTGCGAAACGGAATGCCTCCCTGTTCCAATGTGGTCGTGAGCGACGTGAGATCGCGCGTCCGTTTCGGTAGCCACAGCCGGTAGAGATCGGCGGAGCCGGTTGCTTGAGGATGAAAATAGATCACGTACTTCTGTTCGGCATCGCGCCCCATGCGGGACACCACGTAGCGAAGTGTCTCGAGATCGCTGTTAACGCGCAGCATCACGGAATACTCGGCGCCGTCGCTCCACGAACCCAGCGCGCGGTACGCCCTGATTCGCGAACGAACAACGCAGCCGAGATTGACGGCGTTGCTAAGCAGCTTCGCCTGCTCGGCTGAGTTCATGCCTTTGATTGCTTCTTCCAGCTTTAGATTCTCGCGCCTGTTCGGACTCACGAAGCCATAGTTGAAAGTTCTTTGTGCTTGCTGTTGCGCAAGCGCCACCGGCGTCCAGGCAAGGAGCAACAACAATAATAAGAAACGCGATGGGGGTAATCGATTTTTCATATTTGGTTGGGATAATTCGAGTTCGTCGTCGGCTTGTATAAGGTCAGTACTGACTGTTTACTTCCCGGACCACGGCAGCGTGGCGTTGCCCGAGGGATGACTATTGTTGATCTGATTCACTTTTTGCTCAAGAAACTTTCGTGCAGTTGCCGGACTTTTTGCTCGAACGCGAAACCCGATATCTCTCGCCCATGCGTCCCAGGTCCGCAAAACTTTCGCATGGGCGCCTGATTCAGTATGCACTTGCCCGGCATGGATCAGCATCCGCAGTTCCAGTTCCTTTGCGGTCTCGCCGGGTTTTGGGCCAAACGCTTTGCCGGCTTGGTTGGTTTGTATCATTCCTTCCTCGTCGAGTGACTCAAGCAGCACTTTCGCGGGTGCGGAAAGCTTGTTTAGTTGCCACTCTTCCCGCGCCACGCCGATCGAGTAGATGTGTCCCCACAGTTCACGATGAACAAACGTGACCTTACCCGAAACCAGTTTCATCACCATGACGTCCGGATGATCCTCGAGCATTTCATTCACTGCAAAGATCGTGTGCGCCTGCTTGTCGCTCCACCAGGAGCCCTTCCGCGAGTCGCCGGCGATGAGTTGATACACATTCGGGAAAAACGAGTCTGACACCAGAAGTAGTCCAAGCTTTTCTAGTTGGAGAAAACATTTGTCGAACTGCTGCCGTGAATCTGCTGTCATTTCAGTCGATCGTGGATTAGAATGGGCCCACCTTAATCCTCATCAAGGAGACAATTCAATGCGACGAAGAGACCTCACTGAGCTCGCCAACAATCCTGATCTGATCTCGGGCGTTTACAACTATTGCGATCGTTGGTGTGAACGGTGTCCTTTAACCTCACGCTGTTTGGTCTACGCGACCGAACAGGAAGAATACGACGATTCATCGGAAAGTCACGACATTCGCAACGAGGCATTCTGGCAAAAGCTCGGAAGCATCTTTCAGGAAACGCGCGAAATGATCGAAGAGTGGGTCAAAGAAGCGGGCGTCGAATTCTGTGAACCGACGGCAGAAGATGAAGCGCGCCACAAACGTAAACGGCAACTGATCGACAATCATCCGTTGACGAAAGCCGGAAAACGGTATGCGAACGCCGCGAGCGATTGGCTGCGCGACTTTGATCAGACTATTGAAATCAGCGACTTGCGTGCGAGCGAAAGCGATTTCGAAGACGCGCAAGCGCTTGAAGATGCACGTGAAGTGATTCAGTGGTATCAGTATCAAATCGCCGTGAAGACGATCCGCGCTCTCTCCGGGCGGAAGGAAGAAATGGATGGAGACGCGGAGTTAGCCGAACTTCCGAAGGATTCTGACGGATCGGCAAAGGTGGCGCTGATCGGGATTGATCGCTCGATTGCCGCATGGCGGATGGTGCAACTATCGTTACCCGAGCGCGCCCGGTCGATTGTGCCTTTGATTTTGCAACTCGAGTGCTTGCGACATCGTCTGGAAAAGAACTTTCCGGGCGCGCGAGATTTTATCCGGCCGGGATTTGATGAAGTTAGTCACAGATCAAACTGATTTGTGATTGGAAAGGTAGTTTTGATGGAAGACAACTGTCTGTTTTGTCGAATTGTGTCCGGAGATCTGCCGGCGACGATCGTTTACGAAGATCAGAATTCGCTGGCGTTTCTCGACCACCGGCCTCTGTTTCCCGGTCACACCCTGCTCGTGCCGCGAAAGCATTTTGAAACTCTGGGTGACCTTTCCCCTTCGTTGATCGAGCCATATTTCAAAGCGGCGCAATTGTTGTCGCTTGTGGTTGAAACGGCGCTCGATGCGGAAGGAACTTTTGTGGCGATGAACAATCGTGTGAGTCAGAGCGTGCCGCATTTGCACGTTCACATCGTGCCGCGTCGCAGAAAAGATGGTCTGAAAGGATTTTTCTGGCCGCGCACAAAATACAAAGGCGAGGAAGAGATGACAGAAGTGCAGAGTAAAATTCAGTCTGCACTGAAGAAAATCAAGACCTAAAAAAGTTCTCCAAAATAAAACACACAAAAATTTGATCTAAAAAACGACTAGGAGTATAAACCTTCCTGTCACGAGGGTTGCGGCCTTCGAGACCGAGAAAGGGATCGGCAATCGGTGCGGCAACGCCCGAGCGAGAGAAGAGACAGGCGGCTGTTGATTCTATTGACGCCCTAATCGGAGCCGAAAGGCTCAGCTAGAGAAGGTTGCGAGACTTTCTCGAGCCATTCGAATAAAAACGAATGGCACCC
>JBIOVO010000099.1:0-3344 GCA_044867735.1 Pyrinomonadaceae bacterium
GCAAATCGCCCTGAACCACAAATCCGGTGTTAGGCACGTCAGGCTTACCCGAACCTGCGGTACTGCCAGGATCGGTCGAACTCGTGTCAATCGACTTGGACCAGGTGTACGAAGCATTGAAGTGCAAGCCCTTCGACAGGCGCTGTGTTAGACCAAATTGGGCGCCATGGTAAGTCGATTCACCGTTCGAACGAAGAACCAGTGCCTCGGGAACGTTGAAGCCAAGAACCGGCACGCGAGCTTCAAAGTTGATTACCTGTCCACCACCGAGTGTGCTTCCAGAACAGGTAATCGCATTGGCGAGATTCAAATCGAGTGGTGAACCGGCAACTCCGCCCAGCACTCCACCGGCGCATGTGGCTCTACCGCCAACACGAAACGGGTTGGCAAAACCGAACGCCCTGCCCAATCCTCGCTCTCGTGCGGTTGACCCGGAATTCAATGGACCATTCGGCGAGCCTGCCGCTACATAAGCCTGATTGAATCGCTCGAAGATGTGGTCGGGCGTTGCCGGATCGTTCAGGTCGAACCCCTGGTTGAAAGCGAGCGCTTGCAGGAGGTTTTGTCCCCTCGTATGAACGTAACGCGCTTCAAACATAAGGTTCTTCGTAAGTTCGTACTGAACCCCCAGATTCAACTGGTGAACGAATGGGGTTTTGAGATCGCGGTCAATCGCCCGAAATTCAAAGGTTTCGGCGATGTTTCCCGGTGGCGTTACGTTCAGCCTTGGATCGCGTGTGATCCCGGTGTTATCGCGGATTACGTAAGATCCGCCGGTGCCTGCCGTACGCATGACTCGGAACGGCAACCACGAGCTAAGCGGAAGATCAGTTAGCTGCTGCGAGAACGCGCTCGTAATCGGTACGTTGCCGGACGGAACCGTGATCTCGATTTCACGCAGGAACGGATAGTTACTAAAGACGGTGTTGATGAACGCCGCTGACGGGCGGTCATAAAACACGCCGTAGCCGCCGCGAATAACCATCTTGTTTCCATCGAGTGGTGAATACGCAAAGCCGATGCGCGGCGCGAAGTTGTTCTTGTCCTGACCGCGAAGCGTGTGGTCGTTTGCCGCGCGATTAGTTGCCGCGATAGCGCCATCGACGTTCGTGAGACCGGTTGTTTGCACGTTCGCTGGAACGAGGAAGCCAGGTGAAGGCGCGTCGCAGAGCGCCAGCGATCCGCCAGTCTGACCAAAACACGGTTCGAAATTATCGAAATCGAAATTCCCAATGCGGCCCTGCTTTTCCGTTGGCCACATGAATAGTTCGTAACGCAAGCCAAGATTCAGCGTCAGCCTGTTAGACAGCTTCCAGTCGTCAGCAATGTACGCGCTGTAATCGCGGAAGCGGAAGCTCTTCTCAGTCAGACCAAACTGCGTGTCGGCTTCAGTGGCGTTGCCGGTAAGGATCTGAGTGATACTGTCGAACTTCTCAAACTCGGTCGCCTGCTCTTCCGGCAAGCTCGAATCGTACTGGTGGCGCTTGAAGTCTCCGCCGAAACGGAACGTGTGCTTGTCTCTTATCCACGTCACATTGTCTGACAGGCTGAACGTCTTCTGCTGCCGCTGATTGAACGAGTCGTTTGGACCACCGAAGGAGAACTGCGAAAGGTTTGTGCCCGGGCGCCCGATGAAGTGACCGAGACGTAGCGTACCTGGACTGCTATCAAACTCCACTGCTGGGTTGTCGATGCCTACCGCCTCGTTGCTTAGTGCCGGCGACAAGAAAGGATCATCCAGCGCACGCGTGTTGTTTAGAGAAAAGTAGCCAAACACGACTTCGTTGATGAACGTTGGTCCAAACACGTGCTGATCCGAAATCGCGAGCGTACGATTGCGATCCGCTCGCCGCAGGACAAACGGCGAAATCAGGCTCGAAGGATCCGGGAACGAATCCAGCGCCGGGAAGTTGCTGAAGAAGAAAGTGCCGGTCAGCGTGTTGTTCTTCGTCAGGCGTCCATCAAGGCGAGTGGTGAACTGATGTTGTTCAAACTCGGACGGTCGCACGTTTAGTTGCTGGACCAGCGGGTTATCTTCGAAGAGATTTCGTATCGTGACTGGTGCGGTACCGAACTGGAACGCGCGAGTAGTAATCAACCCGGCAGACGTTCTGTTAGCGCGATCGAAAGGAAGGATGCGGCCACCCGCACGAGGTGCTGCAAAAATGAAATTTCCGGTAACCGGGTTTTGCAGGTTGAGCAAGGCAACGGCGACTGGAGCTATGTCAGCCGCCGTCAAACAACCAGCCGGCGGCGGACTGCCGGCGCAAACAGCCGGGAGGTTTTGGGACGCCCGAAACTGATCGCGAGCCTGATTGAAGGCATTCGCGATCGCCGCTGCGGACCGATCCGAGCCCAATAGAGTCAGAGCCAACGGCGTAACCGACGTGCTTCGCGCCGTCGGTACGAAACCAGTAATCGCGTTCGTGTATTGATAGCCGCCGAAGAAGAAGAACCTGTCCTTGACTATTGGACCACCAACTGTGAAGCCACCTTCATTACGTCTCGCCTTTGGCCTATCGATTCCTTCCTTGTTGAAGAAGAAGTCGTTGGCGTTGAGCTTTTCGTTCTGCAAGTAGTAGTAGACGTTTCCGTGGAAGCTGTTCTCTCCACTCTTGGTCACGAGCTGAAAATTGCCGCCGCCGGATCGACCGGTTGAGGCGTCGTACATACTCGTTTGCAACTTCACTTCCTGCAATGTCTCGGGAGCGGGCGCGATGTTGTCGTTCAACGAACCTTCATTTGACGTGATGTTCGTTGCATCAACGCCATTAAAGAAGAGACTCGTGCTGGTAGTGCGCGTGCCATTCACTGAAGGCGACTGGTTTCCATTGCCATTAGTGAGTACCGGTGAAAGCTCAGTATTGACGCCTGCTTCAGTTGAAAGGAGTTGTGTGAAACTACGAGTCGAAGTTGGAACTTCAACCAGTTGTTCCGATGACAACTGTCGCGCTACCGCTGAGCTTTCAGGCGTGAGCAGGACCGCTCCTTCCATGATGTTGATTACGGCTCCGATCTCGCCGACTTCAAGTTTGTCTTCAAGCGTGCGCGGCACACTCGCCTCGACTTCGACCCGATCGCGAACGAGCTTTTTGAAGCCCGTTATCTCATAAGAGACTTCGTACGTTCCGACTGCCAGACCGGGCAACGTCCAATGACCGTCGTCGCCGCTGATGGCGGTTCGTGTTGCCCCGGTACCGAGGTTTTTGGCCACTACACTCACACCGGGAAGATTGGCGCCGTTGGGGTCTTTGACGACACCGGTTAGCGTACCCACGCCCTGCGCGATAATCGTCAATTGAAAGACGAAAAGAATTGAAAGTGTAAGCAAAAAGGTGAATATG
>JBIOVO010000100.1:0-29409 GCA_044867735.1 Pyrinomonadaceae bacterium
TTTCGAGAACCTTGAGGCTGGCGCAACCCTCGATCAGTTTCTGGCTTGGTTTCCGGGTGTGACTCCTGAACAGGTAGCTTCGGTCCTCACTCTGAAGTAACAGACTTCTCCATCAACATCTCGGGCATGAGTGGGATGTGGTTGAAGCTGACGCCGGTGGCGTTTTCGATGGCGTTCAGGATTGCCGGGGCGGCGCCGTCCATTGGTAGTTCACCGATTCCTTTGGCGCCGCCTGGGCCGTAGGCGTATGGGTTTTCCTCAAAAAAAACGCGAATCGGAGGAATGTCGGCCGGGGTCGGAATGATGTAGTTGGTCATCTGGTTGTTGGCCATGCGCCCGTCTTTCCAGACCACGTTCTCAAATAACGTAAAGCCAATCGCCTGAGCCACTCCCCCTTCGATTTGACCTGCTGCCAGCACCGGATTCAACACGCGTCCAACCTCTTGAAGCGCAACGAAGTCTTCGACGCGAGCTTCATACGTCAACTCATCAAACGATACATCAGCAACGTAAACCGCCCACGCATACGCACCGTATGCGTCGCCCTGATACTTCTCATCGTCCCAGTGGACGTTGGGTGGCGGCTGATAGGTTGCAGAAGTCTTCAACGGACCAAAACGCGCGATGTACTCGGCACACGCGTTCCTGAATTGCGGCTGGCTGTAACTGGTCTCCAACAGACCGCTCCCGATGAGCGTTTGCTTCAAACCCGTGACAGCGGACTCAACAAGCTTCCCGACGACCATCGACGTGCGCGAAGCGACGGTTGGACCACTGTTCGGTACTTGTCCGGTATCCGGCTGGACGATCTCGATCGAATCGAAATCAAGAGCAAGCGCTTCTGACGCGATCTGCGAAAAGATCGTGTTCGTACCCTGGCCAATCTCAGTACTGGCAGCGAGCACTTTCACTTTCCCCTCGGCAGTCGCTTCCGCAGAAACGACTGATTGCAGGTAGACTTCACCGGAGCCGGTAAAGCCTGCACCGTGCATGAAAGTGGCGAACCCGATACCGCGCTTCTTTCCGAAACGTCCATTGCGAGCGGCGTTATCACGCGCGAATCTTTCGCGCTTCGAGTGGTACTCGCTGAGCTGTAACGCGCGCGTGAGCAGTTGGTCCATGTCCACTCGCTCGCGAATTATCTGGCTCGTCGCCGTTGTTTCGCCTTCGTGAATAAAGTTGCGACGCCGAAACTCCTCGGGCGTCAGTCCCACGGCGTGAGCGACTCTGTCCATGTGACGTTCAAGCGCGAAAATGCTTTGCGGAGCGCCAAAGCCTCGGAAGGCCCCGTGTGGCGGCATGTTCGTCGCAACCGCGCGGCTGTGGATTCGGACGTTCGGACAGACGTAAGGACCAGCAGCGTGAATCGTGCCGCGGGAAAGCACGACAGGTGAGAGCGTGCAATAGGCGCCGCCGTCAATCGCAAAGTCGATCTCGACCGCAACAAGTTTTCCATCCTTCGTGACGCCGGTCTTGTGATGCGTACGCGATGGATGACGCTTCGTCGTGGCGACCATGTCTTCGGCGCGGTCGTAGATGAGCTTGACCGGCTTGCCTGACTTCCACGCGAGCAGGGCGGCGTGTCCGGCAATCAACGATGGATACTCCTCTTTACCTCCAAAGCCGCCACCGGTTTCAGTTTGAATGATGCGAATCTTATTGTCGGGCAAGTCAAACAGCTTCACGAGTGCTTTGTGCACGTAGTAAGGACACTGCATCGATCCCCAAACGGTCACGCCGTCTTCGTGATTAGCGATTGAGATCGCGCCGTTGTTTTCGATGTAGAGTTGTTCCTGCGCGCCGGTTTCGTATTCACCCTCGACGATCAAATCGGCGCTGGCCCAGGCGGCATCGACATCGCCTTTGTCGACCAGAAACTTTTTGAAGACGTTATCTTCGCCCCAGATGATCTGCTTTTTGGCGAGCGAGTCCGCAAGTGAAAAGACTGCGGGTTGCTCTTCGATTTCGATGCGGACGTTCCGGCGTGCTTCCTCCACCAGATATTTGTCACTATGCGCGAGCAGTACGACCGGCTCTTCGGGATGATTCACAAACTCAGCGGCCAGGTAAGGTTGGTCGTTCAGAATCAGCGCGACGTAGTTGGCGCCGGGAATGTCTTTAGCAGTGACGATCGTGAACTCATCCCAGGGAATGTTGCCTTCGAATGAGATGTTCGTGATCTTGCCTCTGGCGGAAGGGCTGCGCACCGTCGCGCCGTGAAGCATTTCCGGAAACGACAGATCGTCCACGTACAACGCCTGGCCGGTTACTTTCTTGCGACCTTCCTTGCGTGGAAAAGATTTGCCTATGGAATTGGCCATACGGATCTAAGTAAGTCCACAGATTACGCAGATTAATCTGTGTAATCCGTGGATTATGGTTTCACGATCACCAACGGATTTGCTTCCAACTCTCTACGATAGAAAACGCGCGGACGCTGGACGGAACGTTTCTGCGGATCGGCGATGTTTGTCTCACCTTCGGTAAACGCGATCTGCAACCCCACTCCACGACCTTCGCTCATCCTCTGTTCCTGCATCTGCGGCACACGCTCGGTGGCGAAGTTGAGCCACTCGCGTGCGATAACAACGCCGTCCTTCGGAGCGCTGTCTGCCACCGGCGTTTTCAAACCTTCTTCGACGAGCGCGTACGTCAGGTACCCATGACCCAGTTGCGCAGCTTCCAACGCTGCCTGAAAACTCTGCGCCGCCGTTAGAATATACATGCCTTTCTCGTAAGCCAGTTGCGCTAGTCCTTTCGAATTCATTGGACCACGCCGCTTCTCCTCGGCTTCGAGCGCCTGGCCCGAGTTGCACGCATCGATGATGAGCAGCAGATGTCCCGCATCCAGCCCCTCGACCGCAGCTTCCAGCTCAATGTCTGAAATACTGTGACTGATCATCGTCTTCAGACCCTGTTCGGTGAGTTTGGTCCGGTCGCCGGTGTAGCCGAGATCGTGCGGAATCAGATAGAAACGTTGTGCCTGCGCCGTGCCATGTCCGGCGAAATAGATAACCACCGTATCTTCCGGTTCAGCGCACTTTATTCCATCGGTCACGCCTGCTTTCAGTGTCGGTGGGCCAGGCTCACCTGCGAGTCGTTTGATCGCGGTGAGGATGTTGGCCTTGGTTGCTTCCTGGTCCAGTAACTGAATAACTTCTACCCGCTCAAACTCGGCAAGCTGCGTTTGCCGTCGCCGCATCTCGTCGCCGAAACTCTTCGCATCCGCCGTCGCATACTTCAAGTTGTACTGAGAATTCGCATACTCATTAACACCCACCGCAATGATGTAAGCCGTACCTTTACGCTTCAAACTCTCCGCACCGGTAAACACGACCGGCGAATCTTTGCTCTTAACGTTGTCGCGATTGAAACCGTACGCGACCAGCCGATTCGGACCAGCCGTTACCGTAATCTCTTCCTCGAGCGCGACGTTGGCTTGTCCTTTCAACACATCTCCGTGCCAAACTTTCACGAGCGATCCGTTGCGAAACAGACGCACGTCCTGCGCGCCCGAACCCTTCGGATTGTCTTTGTCGGCCGGCGCATCGGAAACATCAATCTTCACTTTGATCGTACGTGTCGAAACAGACTCGGCAGTCGGTCCAACGAGCGACAACTTCACCACCGGTTGTCGCCGATCTTTCTTCGACACGTCCTGCGCTACTTTCGGGCGCTTTCCGGCGAAGATATCGGCCAAAAGCCCGGGATGGTAAAACTCATTGAAGAACCATTCGATCGGCGCGACGTTGAACGTTTCCTGGTTGTAGCGCCAGAGTATCTGGTTCCATGAAACCGGAGTGCCGTCAAATAAACCTTGCGGTGTGACTACCATCCATTCGCCGCCATCGTCGAGCGAGATCAAAGTCAGAAGATGCTCACCGGTTTTCAGGTCCCAAAGAAACGTGCTGCCATCGTCGCTCGCAGAAGCCAGCAGATTACTGTCGGGAGTGAAATCGATCGATTCAACGCCAGAGGTGTGACCCGTCAGAGTGCGCAACTCAGTTCGCGTGGCCACGTCCCAGATCTTGATCGTGTTGTCCGTAGACGCAGTTGCGAGTAATTTGCTGTCGCTGCTAAAGGTCACTTTGCTAATCCCACGACCGTGTCCCTTGATCACGCTGACTTCACGGCCGCTGGCAACGTCCCACAATTGGACCCGACCCACGGCTTCGACCTTCAGCTCCTTCATTATGTCGTCGGTATCCTTTGGCCGTTTGCCACTCATCATCTTGGCTATGTCGATGTTTGCTTTCGACTCGAAGCCGGCAGTTGCCAGCAACCGCCCATCACCGCTAAACGCGACCGACGAGACAGTTGTGACGGTTCCGGCTGCCATCGTGCCCATCATGGTTGTCATCATGGCCGCAACGTCGGCCATGTTTGGCATCTTGGGCATCTGACCCGGCTTGAGTACCGGCGGCGTGAATGTGGGCATCGGCGACGGAACGAGATCGCGCACCTTCGTGCCTGACTGTGAGTCCCACAACGCAACCTGGCCCATGCCGGCGACGGTTGCAATGACGCGACCGTCATTACTGAACTCCACAATTGCGGGAACGTCGTTCGAGGTCAACGCCCGCATTTCGCGTCCCGTTTTTAAGTCCCAGAGTTTGACCTGGCTCCCACGCGCGAACGACGCCGGCGATGGTGTAATGTCCTCGCGTGGTCCATACACAACTGCGAGCACAGAGCTGTCTGAGCTGAAACGAGTCTTGACTACGGTTCCGGCGTCGCCGGATGGCACAAGGTCGAACAACAACCGTCCGCTCGGAGATTCGATAATCGAGAGCTTGCTGGTGTTGAATGTATTCAGCGCAAGCATGCGTCCATCCGGACTCGCGATTCCATACGCCGTCGTCGATGTGTTGGGAACAACTCGTAGACCGCGTCCCGTGCGCAGATCCCAACGCGTGCGTCCACCTGAGGCGAGCTCGTTGCCGTCCGCACTAAACGCAACGTCGTAGGCCATGTTGGTGCGGCCATTCAAATTGGACAGTCGCTTGCCGGTTTCGACGTCCCAAATGACGGTGTCGGTGCCAAAGCCTCCGGTAGCGAGTCGTTTTCCATCCTCACTGAACGATACAAAAGCCTCTGTGTGTGGATAAGTAATGCTCGTATCGACTTTCACCGGTGGCAACTCGCGCATCGTCGTTAAGTCCCAGAGCCTGACGTTGTAATTCTCAGAAAGCGCGAGCATCCGACCGTCACGGCTGAACCTGATCTGGTTATTGAATTCTTTTGTGGTTGGTCCAAGCTCTCGATTCTTTTTTGTGGTCAGGTTCCAGAATTTGAGGCGCGTCTCGTCGATCGCGGCGGCAAGCAAGTGACCTTCGGGATTGACCGAAAGCTGCAAACTATCTACAGAATCGTCCGGCAGTTGAATACGTCGAGTCTCACGACCAGTCGCCAGATCCAAAACCTTTACTTGCGTCTCGAAACTGTCCGAAGCAGCGTAAAGTTGATTCCCATCCGCCGAAAGCGCAAGACCGCTGTCGCCGCCATATGCAGTAGCGGGCGACGGCGTTCCGGTGTCAAAGCTGTATAGCTCGCGTCCGTTTGAAAGATCCCAAACTCTGATCGCGTCGCCGGCTGTAACGAGTCGATTATTGGACGCGAAGGCGATGAAGTTCACCCCGAACGAGGCCATCATCGTGCCTTGTGTGGAGGTTGAAAGTCTCAGCAGCTCGCGGCCGCTGAACACGTCCCAAACTGTGACCGAGTTTTCACCGCCCGATGCGGCGATAAGACGACCATCCCGACTGAAAGCTACGGTGGGAGCCACAACGATCGCTGTTTGGCCGGCGCTGGAAAGAGCACGCAGCATGCGATTGGTCGCAGTTTCCCACAGTTTGATCGTGTTGCTGCGATAGGTCGCAGTTGCGAGTAGACGGCCGTCGGGACTGAAGACCATTTTGGTGGCGCCCCAAAAATTGTTGTAGCCGGTTTGGAGGACCAGCTCCGGTTTGGCTTCGCGCTGTTGCTGACCGGATTGGGTTGAAGTTGTTTGGCCGGAGCTTTGTATTCCGAGTCCACGTTTGTCTGCCGGCGTCGGACTCGGCGCGGGAGTTTGGGCAAGCACTGCCGACGAGAACACGAGGCAAACTAAAAGCGAAACGATCTTTGAACTACTCATAAAAAACCTTCGACAAGTTTGAGTGCTCAAGCAGCAGCAGTCCGATCGACACTACAGCGAGCACGCACATTACGGGATGAATCTCTTTGCGACGGCCGACAACAAGATAAAGGCCAACGTGCGAAATGAATCCCCAGAGTATTCCCTGGGTAATCGAGAAGGTCAGGGGGATGAGGATTATAGTCAAAAACGCGGGCAGACCCTCCTCTATTTTGGCGAAGTTGATTTCGGTAACACTTTTGAACATCGCCGCGCCGACCAGCAGCAGCACTGGCGTGGTCGCGAAGGCCGGCACCATCTCCGCCAGCGGTGCTATGAAAAGGCAGGGTAGAAAACAGAGCGCGGTAAATACAGAAGTCAATCCCGTGCGTCCGCCGCTATTGATGCCCGCTATGCTTTCGATGTACGCGGTTCCCGAGGACGTGCCCGCCAGCCCGGCGCCAAAAGTCGCAACGGAGTCGACTACTAAACCCTGTCGCAGGTTTTTCGGGTGGCCTTCTTCGTCGAGCAGGTTCGCTGCATGGGCGACGCCCATGAAAGTCGAGAGTGAGTCGAAGAGATCAGTGAAGAGAATGGTGATGATCGCGGGGAGTAGAGAGAGCTTTAAGGCTCCCCAGATGTCCGCCTTAAGAAACACCGTGTGAAAGTCAGGCGGGCTCACGAGATGGGCCGGGGTTTTGACGTATCCGGCAGCCCACGCGACAAGTGTCACAAAAAAGATTCCGGCCAGAAATGCCAGAGAACTCCGGCGAGTCATTAGGAAGATAGTTAAGAGTAAACCGCCAATGGCGAGGACAGTTTCACCGCCGAGATTGCCGAGCCTTACGAGTGTCGCCGGATCCGCCGCGATGAGCCCGGCGTTCTTAAGGCCGATGAACGTAAGAAAGACTCCGATTCCGGCGGCGGTTCCGATGCGAAGCTCGGCCGGGATTGCTTTCGCGATCGTTTCGCGAACGTTAGTGACTGAGATCAGGAGAAAGAGTACGCCGGCCCAAAAGGTGATACCGAGTGCGACCTGCCACCAAACTTTTTGATTGAGAATAATCGTGAACGCGAAGAAGGCGTTGAGCCCCATTCCCGGCGCGACCGCAAACGGGAGTTTTGCGTAAACGCCCATCAGCAGCGTGCACACAAAACAGATCAGAACGGTGGCGGTCAGGACGCCGCTGAAGGCCATGCCGGTTCCAGGTGTTGAGAGAATCGTCGGATTCACGACGACGATGTACGCCATGGTGAAGAACGTCGTGATACCTGCGATAGCTTCTGTGCGAATGCTGACTGGCGGAGGTGTGCTCATCGGGAAGCACAGCATAAAACCAGAAACGAAAAAGGGCCACAGATTTTCACGAATCAGCACGGACCATCCGTGCTTGTCGGAGTCTGTGGCCCCGGCCCGACCTGCAAGGAGTTCCCCAACTTCTGCCGGTCGATTGCCTTTCCCCTTGTTCTAACCAGCCCTTACTTCGACGACAGTCTTCTTTTGTGTTCTCGCAACAGCGCGACGCTCGGCTTTTTCAGCACTCGATTTGACGGCGGCGAGGCTCGTCGTGTCGCCGGCCATCTGGGCCCGGGAGAAGAAGTAACGATCACCATAACGGTCAAACACGAGCCTGGCGTCGTCGGACGCGTTTGCGTTCATGTTGGTCGTCATTACCATCGCGCTGGAACGGCCGTTCGCGCTTCGTATCTGCAGGACCCTTCGATCAGAACTTGGATTCAACACAGTGATCGTGTACCTACCTGCCGGCAAGCTCACGTTGCCGACGTTGAATGCGAACGGAATGTTGGCGAACACTCTTTGAGAGCTGGACGTTTGCGCGTGTGTGTTAACGCTGAGAACTCCGGCAAGGATGACAATCGCGATTGGGATATAGGAAAGTTTTTTCATGATCTTTTTGCCTCCACTTACTAACGCGGACGTTCCCTCCGTATTCCCTCACGCGCCACAGACATTTGTTGTACACTCGCCACAAAAAGGCACACAAGGCACAGACAGTGAAGAGATGGAACCGCCTGAAGGCATAACTCAGCTTTTGATCGACTGGGGCAAGGGCGACCAGGCGGCGCTCGAGCGGCTGATGCCGCTTGTTTACAGCGAACTGCGGCGTCTCGCCAGCAACTACCTCCGACGAGAACGCGCCGAACACACCCTCCAGCCGACGGCGCTCGTCAACGAGGCTTATCTCAAGCTGGTCGACCAGAGAAATGCAAAATGGCAGAATCGCGCCCATTTTTTTGGAATCTCAGCCCAGCTTATGCGCCGCATACTGGTGGACCACGCCCGCCAGCGCCAGGCCGCAAAGCGTGGTGGGTCTGAGCAGCAGCGCCTCTCGATCACGAGTATCGAAGCGTTAGCGAAACAACCCACAGTCGATTTACTGGCGCTGAACGAAGCGCTCGATGAGCTCGCCAAAATGGATCCGCAGCAAAGCAAAATCGTCGAACTTAAGTTTTTCGGCGGCCTTTCTATAGAAGAGACGGCGGAGGTAATCGGCGTCTCTCACGCCACAGTTGAACGCGACTGGAAGATGGCCCGCGCCTGGTTGCGCCGGCAGCTTGAGTAAAGTTTTTGGTTGGAAAAATGAGGGCGTTCTTTCTTACTATCCGCGTCAATTCCTAGAGGCGCACTGTGATTACACCCGAACGTTGGCAACAGATCAAAAACGTGTTCAACCTGGCTCTGGAATACGAGCCGGCGCAGCGCTCGTCGTTTCTTTCGCAGGCCTGCGATAACGACGAGGCATTGCAAAAAGAGGTTGAATCGTTACTTGCTGCCCACGAAAAGGACGGCAGCTTCATCGACTCGCCGGCATTCAAAGCGATGGTGGACCAAGCGCCCGAACTCAGTCCCGGACAGGTCATAGGCACTTATGAGATCACGTCTTTCCTCGGCCGCGGAGGCATGGGCGAGGTTTATGTCGCGCACGATAAAAGGCTGGGACGGAAAGTCGCGCTGAAACTGGTGCTTTCCTCGGTAACGAAAGACGGGAGCCACGTACAGCGTTTTGAACAGGAAGCACGGGCGGCCTCGGCGCTAAATCATCCAAACATCATCGCGATCTACGAAATCTGTGAAGTGAATTCCAGATTGATGATCGCGGCGGAGTTTGTGGAAGGCGAGACTCTCCGCCAGCGACTGAGCTCTGGTCCACTGAGTTTGAGCGAGGTTCTGAGTATCTCGATCCAGATCGCCGATGCACTCGCGGCGGCGCACAAAGCGGGGATCGTCCATCGCGACATCAAGCCTGAAAACGTGATGATTCGGCCCGACGGGTATGTGAAGATCCTCGATTTTGGTTTGGCGAAACTGTCAGATACAGAATCGGCGGAATTATTCGCTGAGGCTTTCACACAGAAAATAGAGACCGGATCGGGAGTCGTCATCGGAACGGTTGGCTACATGTCGCCGGAGCAGGCGCGCGGGCAGGAGGTCGATGCGCGTTCAGACATTTTCAATCTTGGTGCGCTCATTTACGAGATGGTCGCCGGACAAAAGCCATTTAAGGGTGAAACTCCCAGCGACACTTTCGCCGCCATTCTAAAGACAGAGCCGCTGCCACTCTCCCACGTAGCTCCTGAAACGCCTGCCG
Organism: Pyrinomonadaceae bacterium; assembly: GCA_044867735.1. GTDB lineage: Bacteria > Acidobacteriota > Blastocatellia > Pyrinomonadales > Pyrinomonadaceae > PSRF01. The sequence goes on from JBIOVO010000100.1 coordinate 9,727, forward strand.
AACTGGTCCGCATCGTCAACAAGGCTCTGCGAAAGGATCGTGAGGAACGTTTTCAAGTCGTCAAAGATCTGCTGCTCGACCTGAAAGCGCTGAAAGAAGATCTCGATTTCCAGGATCGGCTCAATCGATCGGTTCCGAAGACTTCAGCCATACAGCGGTCAGACACAACTCAGCACGAGCCACGCGTTTCCACGATCGACAGCTTCCTAAGCTCGCAGGTGGTATCTAACAGGGCCGGAAAACTTGCGGCGCTCGGTTTTCTCGGCTTGGTGCTGATCGCCGGAGGAATCGAACTATACAAATTTCTCACTCGCACCCAACACACAACCGTCATCCCACAAGTATTGAGGACGACTCAAGTCACTTTCTCTTCCGGACTCGACGTCTTCCCCTCGGTGTCGCCGGATGGCAAATCGGTAGTCTACTCCTCCGACCAAAGCGGAAACTTTGAGATCCACGTCAAACAACTGTCGCCCGGTGGTGGTGAACTCCCGATAACAAACGACGGCCAACAGAACATTCATCCAGTTTGGTCTCCAGACGGCCAGCGCATCGCCTACCATTCAATGAAACGGGGCGGAATCTGGATAGTCTCCGCGCTCGGTGGAGCGCCAAGACAACTCACCGAGACCGGCTCCCATCCCGTCTGGTCGCCTGACGGTTCGCTGATCGCCTTTCAATCGGGTCTCGTGAAAGAGGTCTTTGTCTCACGCGCCATAACACCGTCAGCGATCTGGATCGTGCCCTCCGCAGGCGGCACTCCGAAACAGATCAGTCAACGCGGTAATCCGGCTGGAGGTCACTCAACACCTTCGTGGTCACCAAACGGCAAGCGCATTGCGTTTGCAGTCAGCGACTTCATCACCATGAGCGTTTGGTCCATGTCGGTGGACGGTAGCGACGTCAAGAAGATTGTAGACGGTGGTGAGCCGGTCTACGGTGGTGACGGCAATCTCTACTTCACAACCGGACACAGTGGCGGCGGCCAGCTTGCAGGCATTCAGCTCTCACCGGCCGGAGATCCGATCGGCAAACCCACAGTTGTGCTGGAGCCGGGAGCCGGCACGATCCTGAGAGCGCCGGCGGTTTCTCGTGACGGCAAAAAGATTCTTTATAGTGCACACCGAACAGTCAGTAACCTCTGGACCATTCCAATGTCGCCCAATGGCAGTGCGGCTGGTCCGCCATCCGTTTTTTCCGCTGACACGAGTCAACGAAACAACTTGCCGCGCTTCTCTCCCGACGGTCGAAAGGTTGCCCTGAACCGGTGGCGGATGGGAATGAGTGCCGACATTTGGATCGCCGATTCTGACGGCAAGAGTCTGACTCAACTTACGAATAACCCGGCGCTGGATTCACAGGCTAGCTGGCTGCCCGGCGGCGACAGAATCGCTTTCCTCTCGGATCGGGATAGCAAATATGCGAAGCTTTGGACCACGTCGTTAGTCACGGGTAAAGAAGAACTCTTGCTTGACATGGGTGAGGGAGTGGAGTTTGCAACGCTATCACCGGACGGCACCCAGGTGGCTTACAACTTTATTCAGAGTGGCACCATGAATGTTTGGCTTGCGAGCGTTGGCGACGGCCAACGCCGGCAACTGACTTTCGAAAAAGAAATGTCCGGTTTTCCCTGCTGGTCGCCGGATGGAAAGACGATCGCCTATGAAGCGAAGCACGGCGATGATGATCATCTGATGCTGATCTCGCTCAGCGACGGCCGGCAAACGCAGTTGACTTTCGGCGAGGGCCAAAGCTGGCCGCACAGTTTCTCAACTAAAGGCGACATGATCGTGTTCGCCGGCCAGCGGGGCGGAATCTGGAACCTATACTCGATCTCGATCGATGGGAACGTCCAGAAGCAACTGACAAACTACTCGAAGCTCAACTCGTTCGTGCGGTATCCGGCGTGGTCCACGAATCAGATCGTTTACGAATACACTGAGGCGACCGGCAATATTTGGATGCTCGATCTGACTCAACAGAACGGCAAACGTCTATGACTCCTGAACGCTGGCAACAAGTGAAAGAGATCTTCAGCTCGGCGCTTAGCTATCGCCCTGAGGAGCGTAGCTCATATCTCTCTCAGGCTTGTTCGGGCGATGAGGATCTGCGCAGCGAAGTTGAATCGCTGATAGCTTCGCACGAGCAGAGTGGCAGCTTCATCGATCAGCCTGCCTTCGAAGCCGCCGCATCGCTGCTCGCGTCCAATCCGGCCGAGTTGAGTTCAGGACAAACCATCGGTTCGTACGAGGTGCTAGCGTTCATTAGCCGCGGTGGCATGGGAGAAGTTTATCTGGCGGAGGACAAACGACTCGGCCGCAAAATCGCTCTGAAACTACTTCCGGCCACGTTCACGACTGATGACGATCGGCTGCGTCGCTTCGAACAGGAGGCTCGAGCGGCGTCCGCACTCAATCATCCAAACATCATCACGATTTACGAGATCGGCCAGGCGTCAGGATCTCACTTCATCGCGACTGAATTCGTCGAGGGCGAAACGCTGCGTCATCGTCTCAGGCGATCCGGTTTGACGTTATCAGAAGCGCTCAACATCGCGATGCAAGTCGCCGACGCACTTTCGGCGGCGCACAAAGCAGGCATCATCCACCGTGACATAAAGCCGGAAAACATCATGCTCCGGCCCGACGGCTACGTAAAAGTTCTCGACTTCGGACTCGCAAAACTCAGCGAACAAGCATCGCCGGCGGTCGCCGCCGAAGCGCCGACGATCCAGGTGCGCACCGGTTCAGGGATCGTAATCGGCACGGCGGGTTACATGTCGCCGGAACAAGCGCGCGGACTCGGCGTCGATCATCGATCGGACATATTCAGTCTCGGAGCCGTGATGTACGAGATGCTCGCACGCCGTAAGCCTTTCGAAGGTGAAACACCGAGCGACACACTCGCATCAATTCTTAAAACCGAGCCGCCACCACTTTCACGCGTCGCGCCCGGGGTTCCCTCAGAACTCGTGCGCATCGTTAACAAGTCGCTGCGCAAGGATCGTGAAGAGCGATATCAAGTGGTCAAGGATCTCTGGCTGGATCTGAAAGCTCTCAAACAGGAACTCGATTTCCAGGCGACCTTCGATCGCTCCGGCGCCGCCGACGGCGAGGTGTTGGGAATGACGGCGATGGTGCCCGGCGAGGCAACGGCAACCGTTTCAGGACCACGACCGACACTCTCGCGCAGCGCGATCGGTAACATCAGTGAGTCGATCTCCCTCGAGATCAAGCGACACAAGGTCGGCGCCGCGCTCATATTGCTGGCGGCGATTCTGATCGTGTCGGCCGGAGCGTTTGGAATTTATAAGTGGATAACTCGCACAGCGCCAGCCGCGCATTTTGCGGAAGTCAGGCCCACCCGCTTAACCAACTCGGGCAACGCGATTGACGCCACCATCTCGCCCGATGGCAAATACATCGTTTATGTGCTGAGCGATCGAAGTAGTCAGAGCCTCTATATTCGGCAGGTAAGCACAGCAAACGACAAAGAGATCATTCCGCCCGCACGCGTCGGCTTTTTTGGAATCACCTTTTCACCGGACGGCAGTGAGCTCTATTACGCTCTCAAGGCCAACCTCGATGCCGGCACGCTCTATCGCATCCCGGTCCTTGGCGGTACACCGGTAAAGGTTCTCGAGCGAATCGATGGTCCTGTCAGTTTTTCACCGGACGGCAAACAGTTTGTGCTCGTTCGCGGCAACTATCCAAATCCCGGTGAAAGCGCGCTCGTGATCGCGAACCTCGATGGAAGCGGTGAGCGCAATCTCGTAGTCAAAAAGAACCCGGAACGTTTCGCGCCACTCTTTTTCACCGGTCCGTCATGGTCTCCTGATGGGAAGTTCGTCGCTTCCACGGTTGCCACGATAGGTGGCCCAAGTAGAGTGGTTGGTTTTTCAGTGGACGATGGAAGTGAACGTGATCTCTCGACTCAGTCGTGGTTGTTTTCTGCTCGTGTTCAGTGGCTGCCGGACATGTCCGGACTGCTGGTTGTTGCCGGCGACAGCGTAATCAACGCGATGCTTTGGGTCATTGACTATCCGGATGGCCAGGCCCGGCGCATTACCAATGAGCTGAATACTTATCGAGCGATCGGGTTAACGCAGGATGGTAAAAAATTCACCACGGTCCAATCACAAGGCATAGTAAATCTCTGGGTAGTACCCGATGGCGATGCAACGAAAGCGGTCAGGTTATCAACCGGGAATGTTAGTAGTTTCTTTTCGGCCGCTGGAAGCAATGTGACGTGGACCACAGATGGCAGAATCCTTTTTGTTTCGAATGAGAGTGGAAAGCCAGACATTTGGCTCGCTGACGGCGGTGGTGGTAATCGCAAACAGTTGACCGCGAATGCGGCGTTGAACGCGTCACCTGTGGTCACGCCTGATGGTCGTTACGTTGTGTTTGTATCGTCGCAGGAAGGTAAGAGAAGCCTGTGGCGAATGAATCTCGATGGTAGTAACCCGTTACGATTGACGATCGGTACAGCGGACGGATTTCCGACGATTTCGATAGACAGCCGCTGGATTATTTACACTACGTTGGACGGCGCAAAACCCACGCTGTGGAAAGTGTCGATCGACGGCGGTACGCCAGTGCAGGTTACCGATCATGTTGCGACATCGTCGTCTGTCTCGCCGGATGGGCGATATATATCCTACTTGTATCCGGAATCACCCGATCCGTTTGCCCCGCCGAACCGTCTTGCTGTAATGCCGTTTGAAGGTGGTTCGAGCGTTAAGACCTTTGAGCTACCGGCTTCAGCCACCGTTTCCACCGTCATTCATTGGGCGCATGACGGAAAAGCGATCCTTTATTCGGTCACCGGAAACAATGTGACGAACATTTGGAGCCAGCCTGTTGACGGCGGCTCACCCAGACAGATAACCAATTTCAACGACATGCTGATGACCGGCTTTGCATTCTCAGCGGACGGAAAACAGTTAGTATGCACGCGCGGAACACTGGTTCGCGACGCGATTCTGATTACCGATCTCAAGTAACTGGACGATAAACAAATGGATTTCCGAGTACTACTAACTACCTTCGGCATCATCTTCCTCGCTGAGATGGGAGACAAAACGCAACTCGCAGCGATGACGATGTCTGCACAAACAAAGAAACCGTGGGCCGTGTTTATCGGAGCAAGCCTCGCGCTCGCAGCGGTCTCGGCGATCGGAGTGCTGGTCGGCAGCGTGGTCGGCGACTACGTGCCGCTGGTTTGGGTGAAGCGGGTAGCGGCGGTTGCGTTCATAGTGATCGGTGTGCTGATGCTGATGGGGAAGTTTTGATTGGGCCTTTGGTTTTAGGCCTTGGGTCTTCGGTCTTTGTGTTGAGACCAATTACTTAGTAATTTGTACAAAGACCTAAGACCAAAAACCGAAGACCACGATGCCCCAAACTCCCCACATCGAACGACACTTCACGTCCAGTGAAGTCGTTCGCGATGTTGTCATTGGAATGGCTGATGGTTTGACTGTTCCATTTGCTCTCGCTGCCGGACTCACAGGCGCAATCGATCACACAGGAATCATCGTTACGGCGGGACTTGCCGAGATCGCAGCCGGCTCAATTGCGATGGGCCTCGGTGGTTACATGGCCGCGAAGAGTGACGCGGAGCACTACGCCAAGGAACGTGAACGAGAGAAGCGGGAAGTGGTGGAGATTCCGCACGAAGAGATGCGTGAAGTCGCGGAGGTCTTCCAGGCTTACGGGCTGACGGAAGAAGAGACGTGGCCCATCGTGCAGGCTTTGAAACGCCAGCCGCGTAACTGGGTGGATTTCATGATGCGTTTCGAGCTTGTGTTGGAGAAACCGGAGCCGCGGCGAGCGTTGACGAGCGCACTTACGATCGCGGGAGCTTACGTCGCTGGCGGTCTGATCCCGCTCGCACCTTACTTCGTTTCAGACACCACGTCTGGGGCGCTGGTGTATTCCGTCGCGCTGACACTCGCGGCGTTGCTTGTTTTTGGATTTGTGAAAGGGCGCTTCACGGGAACGCGGCCGCTGCGGAGCGCCCTTCAGACGGCATTTATTGGAAGCGTCGCCGCGGGAGCCGCCTTCACGATCGCCCGACTGATCGGCGGCTAACAAACTGAAGATTTTACTCGCGCAAAGGCGCAAAGACGCAAAGTTCTGACCCTCCGGGCAGCCGCAGGTCAGAACTTTGCGTCTTTGCGCCTTTGCGCGAGTAGTTCTTTTACTTCCTCGCCAACACGACCGGTGCGTTCTCCGCGGCGCGAATGCTTTCGAAGAACTTCCTCACCGAATCATAATCAGCCGGCGAGATCGTCGTCGCTTTCTGCGACAACTGCCGTTTGAAGACCAGCTGATTGTCTTTCACTTCGTAACTCGTCGCATAAGATCCAAACGGCGTTTCGATCTTCACCGGATCCGGCACTTCATCAACCGCAAACCCCGAAGGCAGTTGAACGTTCACAGTCTCCGAATAAGCATTCGCACGCAGCACCACCGGATGCTTCCGCGTCGCTGCCGTCAGCGCCAAACCTTCCCGCCGCGACACGATCGCGGGCTTGAAGACCAACAATCGTCCCTGCATCAGTTGCCCATACTGCTGCGCGCTGAATTCAACGTTCAGAGTAAAGCGGCCATCACTCGTGTGATCCGAAGGCTCCATCTTGTTCAAACGCGCTGAAGTCGCGCCGGATGTAAGCCAGCGCTCGATCATTCCCGTGTATTCAGGCTTCGACAAGCGGCGAAACTCGGTGCGGAAACGAGCGGCGGTTTGTCCGTTGGCCTTCTCAAGGATCTGTCCCGCAATCGCGCCATCTGCTTGCAGTTGCAACGTGGCCGTGCGCTCGAGTTGATTCATCTCGGGCGGCGTCACAGGCATTTTGACGAGGCCCGTTTCAGTCTTCGAATCGATCAACGCGAGACTGCCTTGCAGGTGAAACGGAAGATCGCCGATCGGTGTTTGCTCGTCAGTCGGATCGAAGATGAGCAAGCGGCCCAGGGTCGGATGATTGATGATCGTGCTCGCCTGAGTTTGTTCACTGACCTTCACCGCGATGATGCAGTGATTGAACTGCTGCGGCGACGGCCAACCCTCACGAACGTAGTTTGGATCACCCGCGTAGATACTCACCGGAATCGCCGTGATGCCGACAACCTTGAGCATCGCGCGCATCAGGTTCGCTTTGTCTTTGCAGTCGCCATACGACTTCGCAAACACTTCATTCGAAGGATGCGGGCGATAACCACCGCCACGCCCGATGCCGGTTTGAATCGAGATGTACTGAATGTTCTGAACGTATTGCGCAATCGCGCGAATCTTGTCGTACTCGGTCTTGGCGAGGGCGGTTAACTCGTAAGCTTTTCTTGCGAGTGCGTCGTCAACGATTACCTGGGGATCTTCCAACTCACTCATCCACGCCGCGACTTCACCCCAGTTTGCGAAAGTCTTGATCGACAACGACGAAGAGGTTGCGGGCGGGTAGTAGCCCACCGCCAAACGCGGAACGAGGTGCGTCAAACTCGGACTCAATGGCTCATCCGGAACGGGCCCGAGGTTCGAGAGCTCCCACGTGTAGCTGGTGCCACTTACCCGCGGATCAATTTTCGGATGATTAAACGTTGCCGAGTCCGCACGCCAGCCTTCCGGAAGCGTCAGATTGAAGCGCGCCGACATGACCGGCAGAGAACCCTGAAAAGAGAAGTCATTCTGGCTAAACACGGATCGATCTTCCAGCGTGTAGCTGTAGGCAAAGACAGTACCGGCGTCGGCTTCAGTGCCCGCGGCGATCGTCCTGACGCGGAACTCGTTGTAGACGTCGTTCATGTCACCCGCGGCATCGATCGTTTCGTCCTTGCCATACTTCTTGGTTTCGGAACCCGGCCGAATCAACCATGCTTTGAACTCTTTCACCTTGCCGACGTCGGGAATGTAACCCACATGGGCCACTGCGTAATCGCGTCCCTCGCGGCGCAGAATGCGAACGGCGTAGTTAAAAACTTCGGTAACTTTTCCGTCGGATGAGATCGTGCTGTTCATCTCTTTGAGCAGCACTACCGCCACGACGTCTTTTTCGTAAGTCGGGACTTTGATTGCAGCCGCCTGCTGGGCCCAGACAGGAGCCTCATCGCCCGGTGAGGAAGTTGCACTTGCCGGAACGGCAAACAACAACAGAGCAATAATTGTGATTAGCCTTACTTTCATTTTGTATCTCCGAAAGGAGCTCGTCAGTTCGTGGCTGTTTGTTTCAACGCGATGCTGTGGTTGTCCTGTTTGTGCAGCGTGTCGAAATAGTTTTTGAGTTGGGAATAACCTTCCACCGGGTAGAGCACCGATCCGCCGTCGCCGAAGAAAAAGCTGCGTTTGTAGACGAGCAGCGTCCCATCCGCGCTGGCTGCGAGCGAGGGCTTGTACTGGGAGATACCCGCCGCTCCGAACGGCGCCGGAGCGTCAGCATTGTCGAGGGCATAACCCTTCGGCAGTTCAATATCAACCTGATCGTTTTCTGACCACGCGTAGTGGAAATAGATCGGATACTTTCTACCGTTGGTCGCGAACATTGGCCCCAGACCGTGCTGGAAGAAAGCGGGTTGCAGGAAGAGCCGCTTGCCGGTACGTTGCGCGTAACCGGGGAAGCGTATCTTGTAGGAGAAGGTGAGTGGCTTCACGTGATCGGAAACGTTTTCGATCTTAATGTCCGAGATCTCAGCGGCGCTCATCTGTGCTTTGATCTCGTTCTTTATGTTTTCTTCACGTTCGGTTTCTGACTCGTCGTCCAATTCTTCTTTTCGTCCGATCGCGAAATGGCCGGTGAACTCGATCTTGATGTCGCCTTCGAGCGTTCCATCCTCACTCAACTTCAACTTCGCCACTCGTTTGACCACGGAATTCTGATACGGCGACATCGGCGTATTTACCCAAACCGGTTGTTTCGGATCGCTGATTAAGGCTTGTAACCCTTCCGACTGCCACGGCAGCATGCCGAACGGAACGTAGTTGTAACCGGGGTTAAAGAACTTCCAGTTACCGCCGACGTTGATGGCGATACTTCGCGGATCGACGAAGTAGGCGTTCGGGATCGACTTGTCAAAAAACATGTCGCTGCGATCCGCCATAAGAACGATTCGAGCATCAAACCCCGCCGCAGTGGCGAGTGCGGCAAAAAGAAGATCGATGTCGCCGCCGGAACCGATGCCACGTTTCAGAGTGTCTGAAGGGTTCTTGTTCTCTTTCAGTTTCTCTCGCTCTTTCTCCGTAAGGCCTGTCGCATCGTCGCTGCTGTTCCTGATCTTCTCACGGCAAAACTGGAACAGGCGTTCCAATTTTTCATCGTCCGTCTTCGCGTCAGCGACGAGCGAAGCCGCCGTCTGTTTCACTTCATCGTTCGCCTTAATCAGCGCCTTCGTCCTGTCGTAAAAGGATTTACCTAAGTCGGACCAGTACTTTTGTGGATCGACTTTGTCCACCATCTGTTTGTGGTAGTAAACAAGCATCCACGTCTTTACCTCGTCCTCGGGAGGCATGCGGGCTTCGTCATGTACGGCCGGCATGTTGGTCATCGTGGTGCTGTAAAAACCGCCCTTCTCCTTCACCCAGGGAGTCGGCGTGCCGTGGAGTGTGATGGAGTTGAAACCGTACCCGACATAGTCCATCGGCTTGATGAGATACTGGACACGCTGCACGGGAATCTCGCGCTGAAACTGAAGGCGCATGTTATGCGCGTCTGCATTCACGCGGACTTCTTTCCACTTGTACTCGATGATGCAGCCGGGTTCGACCGCGGGCATAGCGAACGATCGAGCCTTGTATTTCACACCGCTTCCCTTGACGATGGTCCGCTCGAATACGTCCTCTTTTTTCAGTGCGACTATTGAACCGTCGGCCTTGATAGTGCGGGCTTCGATATCCCTGATCTTGATTTCGTTACCCCAGAGTTTGCCGAAGAGCAGGTCGATCTTGCTTTGCGACTCCCGGCCTCTTTCCGTGAACACCTTCACCCGAATGTAGTGGTTGAAGATGACGTCGCCCTCCGGATTGTCGTCAATTCGGACCTCCCAAAACAGGGCTTCGGCGTCCGCGTCCTTCTCGACAGTGGCGCTTTTTAACGACAGGTGAGCGGGATCTATTGGCTTCCACTCATCTCCGGCTGCTCGCAAAGAGGCCGGAAAAGCGGCGAAAAAGCACACTATTAGACCTAACAGGGGAAAACGGGAGGTATGCATTTTCATTTTTAGACTTGCCTTTCGTGTACTTCGTAGACCAGTTGGTTCAAGTTACGCTGAGACGTAGGAATTAGTGCAGAAGGGGTGCCCCGAGGTTTCCCCGCGCGGCGGGATTCTAACCGAAAATTTGTTAAGTGTTCAACTAATTGTATTTGCACCGTAGTGGGCGGTTTCAGTTATTTGTCCACAGATTACGCAGATTGGCTTATATAATCCGTGTAATCTGTGGATGGCTCCCTTTGCGCCGGACAGTTTTGAGTACGTATAATTCGCCCGAGGCATCGCCGTCCCAAAGCAATCAAAATCGTTCGCACGCAGCACCAGGAGGAAACTCAATGGCCAGCACACTTCAACGCTCGAATTCGATTGAACGGATCGCGGAGCTTCTGGGCTCGAGCGCGTCTGAGTTGTTGGACCACACCTCGCAAACGATTCCTAAAGATCAATTGCAACTGCCTGGTCCGGATTTCATCGATCGCGTTTGGTCGATCTCCGATCGCTCACCTGCCGTGATGCGTTCGTTGCAATCGCTGTTCAGTAACGGCCGTCTTGCCGGCACTGGTTATCTTTCGATCCTTCCAGTGGACCAGGGAATCGAACACTCCGCCGGCGCCTCGTTCGCGCCGAACCCGCAATACTTCGATCCTGAGAACATCGTGAGGCTCGCGGTCGAAGGCGGATGCAATGCAGTTGCTTCAACGTTCGGCGTGCTTGGTACGGTTGCCAGAAAATACGCGCATAAGATTCCTTTCATCGTAAAGATAAATCACAACGAGCTGCTGACGCTTCCGAACAAGTTTGATCAGGTTTTGTTTGGAACTGTTAAAGAAGCGCACAACCTTGGCGCAGTTGCTGTGGGCGCGACGATCTACTTTGGTTCGGATGAATCAACCAGACAGATAACGGAAATCAGCGAGGCGTTTGCCCAGGCACACGAACTCGGAATGGCGTGCATTCTCTGGTGTTACCTGCGCAACTCGAAATTCAAAACTCCCGAAGGCGATATGCACGCATCCGCCGATCTCACCAGTCAGGCGAACCACCTCGGCGTGACGATCCAGGCTGACATCATCAAACAGAAACTGCCCGAGCGGAACGGTGGCTACAAGGCTGTCGAAGCTGTGCTCGGTGGTTCTTATGGAAAGACCAGCAAACTCGTCTACGAGAAACTCACGACCGACAATCCGATCGATCTCGTGAGATATCAGGTCGCGAACTGTTACATGGGCAGATGCGGCTTGATTAACTCCGGTGGTGAGTCGAAAGGCGCAAGCGATCTGGCTGAGGCTGTCCGCACGGCGGTCATCAACAAGCGTGGCGGCGGTACGGGGCTGATATCCGGTCGCAAGGCGTTTCAACGGCCGATGAGTGAAGGCGTGCAGTTGCTGAACGCGATTCAGGACGTCTATCTCGCGCCAGAGATCACGATCGCTTAATTTATAAGGCAGTTAAGCACGGATTTACACGGATGACACCGATCAGAAACTGATCTGTGTCATCCGTGTAAATCCGTGGTTAGTTTTCGTACGTATATCAACCTGTAAAGCCATTGCAACCTGTACTTGCACAAGACAACGACGTCGAACTGATCAAGGCGATTGCCGCCCACGATGAGGTGGCCCTGGCGCAGCTCTACGATCGCTATCGCGTCATCCTGTTTGGGCTCCTCATGCGTATATTGAATAACCGCGAGGAGGCGGAAGACGTTTTACAGGAAACATTCCTACAGGTTTGGCGAAAAGCGGCTGACTTCGACGAGAACCGCGGACGGCCGTTTACGTGGTTGGTTACGCTTGGACGCAGCCGCGGCATCGATCGCCTGCGGTCGCTCTCGGCACGTGAAAGAGTGGCTGAAGCCGGAGCGCGGGAAGTGATCGAGGAGATCTCAGACGCCGCCAGCGACGCCTTCCGTTCTGAGCAGCGTGGTCTGGTTAACGACGCCCTCGCGCAACTACCCGACGACCAAAAGCGGCCCTTGATGCTTGCTTACTTCGACGGCCTCACACAATCAGAGATCGCAACGCGTTTGGGAGCACCGTTGGGAACGATTAAGACTCGTATGCGCACGGGCCTGATGAAGATGCGGGAACAGTTGGCCGGTAAAGGGGAGAGTTTTGGGTTTTAGGTGAAGATGGTTCACAGCGATTACAAAGAGATGATTCCCGTGCGAGCGCTGTCAGCGCTCGACGCAGCGGAAGCACGCCTGTTGGACCAGCACCTTTCCGGGTGCGATGAGTGTCAAAGGGAATTACAGGAATGGGAGGCTACGGCAGCAGCAATGGCAATCAGTGCTAACCCCCAGGAGCCGTCGCCCAAAGTTCGCGAGCGCATCCTTGACGAGATCCGAAAAGATCTGACGGCGCCCCAGGTGATTCCGTTTAGATCCACGCCGCGCAACGTCTGGAGCTCGTTTGGATCGTTGGGCGCGATAGCTGCGGTCATGGTGATGGCGGTGTTGATTGTCGGACTGATTGTTATTTGGCGAGAGAACCAGGCGATGAAAGCGAATCTCGCGGCAGCCACGAAACAATTGGAGACGACTCAAAGCGAGCTCGCCCGGACGAACGAGTTTTTCCAACTCGTCAACAGCCCTGGCGCGAAAGTGTTCGAACTTGCCGGAAACAATCGTGCAGTTGGAGCGACTGCGAAGTTAGCTTACGACAGTTCCGGTCACGCGATGCTGATCGCGAATCGACTGCCGAGTGTTCCGCAAGGCAAGGAGTATCAACTTTGGTTTATCGTGCAGGGTAAGGCGCCGATGCCGGGTAAGACGTTCGCGCCTGACAACTCGGGAAGCGTGATGATGAAAGATCTCGTGCCTGAGGTAGCGCGCGGCGGTGCGGTTTTTGCGATAACTCTCGAAGCTGCGGGCGGAGTGGATTCACCAAAGGGAGACATGTACCTCAGCACTAGTCTGTGAAGAGACTCTTCGGAATCGGGTGGCCACGGAGGGCCACCCCTACAGATATGTGCTGGAGTAGAGAAGGTTTGTAGGGGCGGCCCTCCGTGGCCGCCCGATGCTTGATTTGCTAAACTTCCGGCATGAACAAGGGACAACGGAAGAAAGAAATGCCAAGGGTCGATAACTCAGTCTCCGATTCCACCGGTCAATATGATCTGCGGTTCGTTTTGTGGCGACAGTTTTGTGCTCAATATCAGATTCCTGTCGACACTCTGCCGAGTCAGTTGAACGACCAGCAGAAGGACATGTGGGAAGAGATGAAATCCAAACGCCTCAAATCCTGAACTCTATCTAGAACCTGCCACGTCCAAGCGGGTAGCCTCCGATAAGAAAAGGGTTGGTCAAACGTTCCTCTCCGATCGTTGTTACTGGTCCATGTCCGGAATAAACTTTTACGTCGTCGTCGAGTGTCAGCAGTCTCGTTTTGATTGAGCTGAGCAACTGCTCCGTCGATCCACCGGGCAGATCTGTACGGCCGATTGAGCCCGCAAACAACACGTCGCCAACAAACACGGCACGTTCCTTTGGCTCGTAAAGCACAACGTGGCCGGGCGTGTGCCCCGGACAGTGACGTATTTCAAACTGGAGCTCGCCGACCGAATAGTTCTGCCCGTCAGTCCAATACTGATCAACCGCCGGTGGCGTTTCAAATGCAAGCCCGAGTGCCGTCCATTGCGAGCGTGGAATGCCGATCCAATCGGGTTGTTCCGGTAAGGCTTCGTATATGAATTCGTCACCCTGATGCAAAGTGATCTTTGCTTCAGGCTTTAGTTTCTTGAGTGCTGCAACGCCGCCGACGTGATCGAGATGCGCGTGAGTAAGAGCAATTGCTTGTAGCGTCAGGCCGTAGCGTTCGAGAGTCTCAACAATGCGTTCGGCTTCATCTCCGGGATCGATGCAGATCGCCTTCCTGGTGGTTTCACAACCCACGATGCGAGTGTGTTGCTGAAAAGCGGTTACGGTGATTTCGTGGATGATCATGTCTTTCGGACTTTAGTCTTCGGCCTTTGGCTTTTGGCGGAGTGTCGTTTGTCCTCTCTTTCGGTTCCTAGGATAATACTTGTACGCAGAAGGGATTAACAAAGACCGAAAACCAAAGGCGAAAGACCATGCCTGTAAGCACTCGATCAGCTCCACTCGCTAACGTTCTCGATTCAATGACCACCGAGGGCGCGCCTGAATTGACCGAACATCTCGACGCGGGCGCGTTGAAGTGCTACGCGTGTGGCCATCGATGTTTGATCAAGGACGGCAAACGCGGAATTTGCAAAGTCAGGTTTAACGATGGTGGCCATCTTCGAGTGCCGATCAACTACGTTGCCGCCCTCGCTTGCGACCCGACGGAGAAGAAACCGTTCTTTCACGTGCTGCCCGGTTCCGACACTTTGACTTTCGGAATGTTGGGTTGCGATCTGCATTGCGCTTACTGCCAGAACTGGCTTACGTCGCAGGCGCTGCGTGATGATTCGGCCGGTACAAATCCCACGCTGATTTCCGCAGAGCGTTTGGTCACGATGGCGAAGGCCTATGGCGCTTCGATGGTCGGCAGCAGTTACAACGAGCCTTTGATCACTGCTGAGTGGGCGGTCGAGGTTTTCAAGAAAGCCCGGCCGGAAGGGTTCATGACGGCGTTTATTTCAAACGGCAATGCGACGCCTCAAGTGCTCGATTATTTACGTCCCTGGACTGATTGCTACAAGATCGATTTGAAGTCGATGAATGATAAGAACTATCGGCAGCTCGGTGGAGTGGTGGACAACATTCTCGAGACGGTGAAGATGGTTCACGAGCGCGGGTTCTGGGAGGAGATCGTCACGCTCGTGATTCCGGGTTTCAATGATTCGGAGGACGAGTTGCGGAGAGCGGCGGACTTCATTGCTTCCGTTTCGCCGGATATACCGTGGCATGTGACGGCGTTTCACCAGGATTACCGCATGACTGAAAACGCGAACACGACGGCAGCGCAGTTGATGCGGGCATGTGAGATTGGGGTCGAAGCGGGGCTGAATTATGTTTACGCGGGAAACCTGCCGGGAAGAGTTGGCCGGTGGGAGAACACGTATTGTCCGAAGTGTGAGGAGTTGTTGGTTGAGCGTTTCGGGTATTTGATTCGGCAGGTGAACGTTACGGATCAAGGGCGCTGTCCGAAATGCGCAGCGAACATACCCGGAATTTGGAAGGCGCCCTAAAAAGATTTCTCGCGCAAAGACGCAAAGGCGCAAAGTTCAGACCCTCCGGGCAGCCGAAGGTCAGAACTTTGCGCCTTTGCGCCTTTGCGCGAGTAATTCTTCTATGGCGCCTTACTTGCCGCGGGACTCGCAGCGGCTGCCGGACTCGCCGCCGGTGGCGCTGGCGGTGTTGGATTCTCAACCTTCGTCGCCTGCGAAGCCACTACCTGCCACTTCCCATCGCGTCGCGCGTAGATATTCAGAAACCGGTACTGACCACTGATATCTATCGCCCTCTTCATGTTCGCATCTTTGTACTTCCCATTCTTCACTACACTTCGACCCGTCAGATACGCCGTGTCTGCGTTGATCAAGGTCGCTTTTGGGTCCAACAACTCCCACGAATCCGCTGTGATCGCGCCTGATTCGATCGTACGGACCTCGTCGGCCTTCGTTGCCACATTGCCGTCCGGATAAACGATCACCGCATCGTCGGCAACTATGCGTCTGACCGCCTCTGCATTATGTGTTTCGGCAGCCGCAGCCCATTCTCTTTCCATCTTTATCAGTTCGGCCTCGACTGCCCTAGGATCGACAGTTTCTTTCGCCGGTGTGGCGGTGGTTCCCGCAGCATTGCGATTTGTGTCAGGCGGCGCCGCGGCGGGCTGACATGCGCTCAGGCTCAGAGCGAGCAGAGCGAAAACGAGTGCCTCTCGCACCACGTTTTTATTCATCGGGTTCAAACTCCTTTTGTTTTTAATACGGGTTAGGTTGACGACAAGCAAAAAGACCACTCTGCTTCTACGCTAAAACGGATTTCTGAGTCAACTTCCTGCTTTGACAATGGTCCTCATCAGCCGCGGGCTGGCCATCGGTAAGACGAAAATTTAGACCACACGTTCAGATATTGACATCGGCAGTTCTTGGGATTATTGTCCACGGCATATAACAATTCGGGGGCAAAAGAAGGCAATTGTTCGCGGCCCCGGAACATTTCACCTACCTGTTTGCTGTGAACACGATTATTTCTGGAAAGGAGTAACCATGACTCGCGTTTTGAGATCCTCAAAAATCTGGTTACTGGACCGAGTTTTTCTAGTGGTCATCACCTTAACCATCGCAGGAGTATCGGTAGTAGCCCAAACCACTCGAAAAGCTCCACCCGCCGGGCATGAAGATGAGCCGGTCTTCCTCGATTACAAGGGAGTGAAGATTGGATGGCTCGCGGATGACGTCCGCAAGAAGCTGGGCAATCCCGCCAACAAAGGTGATGAGCAAGACTACTTCATCTTCGGTGAGAAAGAGACAGCCCAAATTCTTTACGACAAAACCAGTAAGCAGGTGACCGCCATCTCAGTCGACTTTTTAAGCGGCGCCACCGGAGTGATAACTCCGCAGCAGGTGTTCGGGGCCGACTTTGACGGCAAGCCCGATGGCTCAAAGTACAAGCTCGTCCGTTACCCGAAAGCAGGTTTTTGGGTGTCGTATAGTCGCACGGCCGGCGATAGTCCGATCATCACGATCACGATTCAAAAACTATCTTCGCAGTGAGTTTGGCAAAAAGCATCAAGGCACGGGCTCGCTTCGAGGGGTTCAATAAGGTTGGAATCGTTGGTGCCGCGCTGCTTGAAGACGAAGGCCGGCGCTTGAAAGAGTGGCTTGCGCGGGGCTATCACGGCGAGATGCGCTGGATGGCCCGCGAAGTCGAAAAGCGCATCGACCCGCATGCGATCTTTCCACCAGCGCGTTCAGTCGTAGTGGTCGCACTCAACTACTACACTCCACACCAGCATCAACAGAGTTCTACCACCGGCAAAGTCTCTCGCTATGCATGGGGAGACGACTATCACGACGTAGTAAAAACAAAACTCGCTTCACTGCTTTCGTGGATCCGCGAGCAGCAACCGGAAGTAGAGGGGAAGATCTGCGTCGACATACAACCGGCGATGGACAAAGCGTGGGCGGTGCGCGCCGGGTTGGGTTGGCTCGGGAAACACACGAACGTGATCACGCCAGAGTTTGGTTCCTGGGTGTTCATCGGTGAGTTGCTGCTCAACCTCGAACTCGATTGTGACGATGAAGAGATCGAGGACCACTGCGGCACGTGCACACTCTGCATCGATGCTTGTCCGACGCTGGCGATTACGGAGCCGTACGTAGTCGATTCAAACAAGTGCATCTCGTACGCGACGATCGAACTGCGGGCGCCGGAATTGCCGGAAGAGATCGAAGACAAACTGACGGGTTGGTTATATGGCTGCGACATCTGCCAGGATGTTTGCCCGTGGAATCGATTCGAAACAGCAACCGGTGAAGCTGGGTTTGCGCCGCGGGAGGGGAATGTCAACGCGGATTTGACGGATATTCTCGGATTGACGCCTGAAGCTTACGCCGCCCGGTTTCGCGGCAGCGCGATGAAAAGGACCAAGCTCACCGGCCTCCAGCGCAACGCGCGCGCGATACAGGAGAAATCGGTGTAATCTGTGGGCATGCCACACGAGCCACGCAATCCTTCCTTCGCCGAAGAGATCAAACAGAGCTTCGCCAGGCAAACGATCATGGGACTCATCGGCGCCGAGTTGAGCCGCATTGAGCCCGGCGTGGTTGAGATAATGCTTCCGTATCGTGCGGATCTGGCGCAGCAGAATGGCTATCTTCACGCCGGCATCGTTGCCACGATAGCTGATTCGGCGTGCGGTTATGCGGCGTACAGCCTGATGCCGCCGAACTCGCAGGTGCTGAGTGTTGAGTTCAAAGTAAACTTGCTGCGTCCGGCCAAAGGCGAGACGTTTCTGGCGTCAGCGGAAGTGGTAAAGAGCGGAAAGACGCTCTCCGTTGTGCGCGCTGACGTGTTTGGTATCGAGCAAAGCGAAAGGCGGGAATTGGTGGCGACGATGTTGGGTACGATGATGTGTTTGATGTAGACGAAGAATGTGCTTGATCCATTCCATCGGTGGCGCGTTCGCTCGAAGGCCTGAAGAGTTGGCCCACAAGTTGAGCGTCAAGGCATCGGACCTCGTGAAGCGGGCGTTTGATGATATTGATCCGCAGAGGTTGATCGATCACCACGTTCACGTGGCCGGACTCGGCGTTGGCGGAACAAAGAATTTCGTGAATCCGAAGATGCGAACGTGGGCGCATCCGTTTCATCGCCTCAAATTCAAAGTTTATATGAGCTCAGCCGGCGTCGCGGACGAAGACAAAGCTGACGCGCAGATGGTTGAGCGGCTCGCAGACCTAGTGAGTCATATTTCCGGCCACGGCAAACACCGGCTGCTGGCTTTCGACAAACACTATCGCCGCGATGGCGTAGTGAATCTGGAGAAGACGGAGTTTTATGTTTCGAATGAGTATGTGTTTGAGCTCGCCGAGCGCTTTGCTGAGTTGTTTGTACCGAATATTTCAGTAAATCCGTACCGGCCCGACGCTTTGGCTGAACTGGAAAAGTGGGCGAAGCGTGGTGCGCGGATCGTGAAGTGGCTGCCGAATGCGATGGGGATCGATCCGTCGGATCTGAAGTGCGATCCGTTTTACGCGAAGATCAAAGAGCTGGATCTGATCCTGTTGAGTCATGGTGGTGAAGAGAAGGCCGTTGAGGCCGAAGAGGATCAGAAGCTTGGAAACCCGTTGTTACTGCGGCGGCCGCTGGAGCATGGCGTGAAGGTGATCGTCGCGCATTGCGCAGGGCTGGGAACGAACGAGGATCTCGACAGCAAGGATCGAAAGCAAGTGGACAACTTCGATCTTTTCATGCGTTTGATGGGCGATAAGCGTTACGAGGGATTGGTGTTTGGCGAGATCTCAGCGATGACTCAATTCAATCGGCTCAAGAAGCTACGCACGATTCTCGCCCGTGAGGATTTACACGAACGGATCGTGAACGGCAGTGATTACCCGCTACCTGCGGTCAACATCCTCATTCGCACGCGTCCGCTGGTGAAGGAGGGTTATATAACTACTGACGAAGGCGAGTCTCTCAAAGAAATTTACGACTACAACCCGCTGCTTTTCGACTTCGTACTCAAACGGACGCTAAAACTTCCGGGCGGCAGCGGGTGTCTCCCTGCCTCGGTTTTTATGACGAATCCGCAACTCGGTGCTTGAATTCGCGAAACTTACGTTTAACCTGTACTGATGAACTAAAGTTGATGAGTAAGCCGTTGTCGATTCCGGTCGCCGCAAGATAGTGGACCAGTTTGATCTCATGCTCCGCCATGAGATTCTGAACAGCTTTTACTTCGATGATCAGTTTTTTGTCGATCCAGAGGTCAGGATAGAAAACTCCAATCGGCTGACCCCGATAAATGACCGGCAGCTTATCCTGCTGCCGAGCCTCGATACCAAGCTTATCAAGCTC
>JBIOVO010000101.1:0-8381 GCA_044867735.1 Pyrinomonadaceae bacterium
GCTTTGCCAACTTTTTCCAAAGGCCTTTCGCCAGCGCCACAATCTCACTCCGGATCTGACGCTGAAACTCGTGCGTCGTTTGCAGGAAGGCGTCGCGCACGTTCACAGCAAGGGGATCCTGATCGTCGATCTGAACGAGTTGAACTTTTTAGTAGCCACAAACTTCCGCGAGATCTTTTTCATCGACGTCGATAGCTATCAAACGCCTTCGTTTCCCGCGACGGTGCTGATGGAAAGCGTGCGCGACCGGCACGCGCATGGCTTCTCAGTGAATTCAGACTGGTTTTCGTTTGCGGTTGTGTCGTTTCAGATGTTTGTCGGTGTGCATCCGTTCAAGGGTTCGTATCCGTCGATGCAACAGTTGCCTGACAAACTCGACGCCCGCATGCGCGGGAATATCTCGGTGTTGCACAAAGGCGTTTCGGTGCCGATGTCTGCGCTTCCGTTCACGGTCATTCCGCAGGTCTATCTTGATTGGTACCGCGCTGTCTTCGAGGAAGGGAAGCGGCTGCCGCCGCCGGCGGATGTGCAGGCGGTGATCACGTTGCAGGCGCCGTCGCCACGTGCGATTCAGGGAAGCGCATTTGTCATCACTGAACTGCGCGAGTTTGATGGTCCAGTGCTCTTTCATAATGGAATCGTGACGATCACGGAGCAGAGTGTTTACTTCGAAGGTAGGAAATATCCGAAGCCGCCGTTTGACGTGAAAGTCGTAGTGACTCCGCGGCAGCGTCACGTCATTGCTGCGTTCATCGATGCGGAAGGACTAAGATTTCGTGATCTGACGACTGGCGAGGACATCGTTACCGAGGTCAAAGCTGAAGAGGTGACGATCAATGATGGCCAACTCTTTATCAAACAGGCGGAGAGCATCTTCGCGATCGATCTTGTCGAACTGCCGAAGCGAACGCTGGTGGGTGTGAAACCGATCGCGAATGTTATGATGCGCGCGACACGGATGTTTGAAGGTGTGGCGATACAGAATCTGCTGGGTGCAAACTATGCCTCGATTCTGTTGTCGTCGGGTGAGTCGTACCAGGTTTACTTGCCAGAATTGAACAGTATTCAGGTGCTCGATGCGAGGCTCGAGCGAACCGTGCTGATCGTCGTCGCGGTGATTGAAGGTCGTTACGACAAGCTCATCTATCGTTTTTCGTCAGACTTCAGCCGTTACGATCTTCGCTTTGTCAGAGATGTGACGACGACGAGTATCGATTTCACCGTGCTCGACAGTGGTATTGTTTTGCATCTTCTGGACGAGAACGGGTTGGAAGTTTTTTCGCGAGACCTGGCGGTATCCGACGTTCGACTCGTAAACGATCGGGCGCTGGAAGATGATGTCAGACTCTTTCATGCCGGCAGTCAGGCGTTGATGGGGCGCGGGAACAAACTCTACCGGATCAAGCAAGGATGATCAGTTTCATAGTTTGGACAGGATTAACAGGATTTCACAAGAAGTTTCATTAAAGGCAATCCTGTTAAATTCTGGAATCCTGTCTAAATACTAACGTTGGCAGATACAAAATACGACAAGCAGCATCGCGGGAATCAGGCGGCGTACGAAGCCTATTTCGCCGGCATGAACTCTTCGATGCAGCAGAAAGTGGCGCTGACGACGGCCCACTTTCCCGTGCGGGGCCGCATCGCGGACATGGGTTCCGGCTCTGGCCGTGGCACTTACGATCTCGCCTGTCTCTATCACGGCCTCGAATTGATCGGCATCGATATCAATCCAGTCTCGGTCGAACTTGCCTGCCACAAGTTCAAACGTCCCAATCTTTCCTACAAGGCCGGCGACATCTCGCAGATGGTCTTTCCGGAGAATTCACTCGACGGCATCCTCGATTCGTCAGTCCTGCATCACGTAACCAGCTTCAACGACTTCGACGTCGCGCGCGTACTCGAGACGTTCGACAACCAGGTGGCCCAACTGAAAACCGGCGGCGTGATCATCGTCAGAGATTTCGTGATTCCCGATGGTCCGGATCGCGTCTACCTGGATCTGCTCGAAACAGACGGCAAGCAGTCGGGAACGATGCAGGAGCTTTCGAGCGCTGCTCTGTTTGAAGTCTTCGCGCAAACGTGGCGCAGCAGTGTGAATCCGAAACTACCAGTTGAATTCACTCAAGGGAGGTCTACTCGCGACGGCTTTGCGCGATTCGAGGTTAGTTTGCGAGTCGCGGCGGAGTTTGTGCTGCGCAAGGATTACCGCGCGGATTGGGATACCGAGGTGTTGGAGGAGTACACGTACCTCAGCCAGTCGCAATTCGAAACGGCGTTTCGCTCGCGCGGGCTGCGGATCGTCACGTCGCGTCCGCTTTGGAACCCCTGGATTGTTCAGAACCGCTTCAAAGACAAGTTTTACTTGTCTGACTTGAACGAGCGTCCGGTTCCATATCCACCCACGAACTATTTGATCGTTGGCGAAAAAGTGCCACCCGGAGACGGCGTCGAGCTTTACGAATCGAAGAGCGTGCCGATCTCTACGCCGAAGTTTCTGCGTTTGACTGCGTACCAGCACAAGCAGACGAAGCAGTTGTTTGAACTGGTGGAACGCCCCGATACGACGATCGACGTGTTGCCATGGTTTGAGAGTGAAGGGCAGTTATTTGTGCTCGCGAAGAAAGATTTTCCGCGCCCGATCGTCAACGCGTGTCCCGACCAATCGCGACTGGATGGAGCGTCGTTGTCGGGTTACATCACGGAACCGATCAGCGCGATCGTTGAAAGCCGCGACTTCCATGAAGAAGTGCCGCGCATACTCAGCGAACGCGCGGGTCTATCCGAAGACGATCTGATTTCGATCAGTGAACCGTTCTCCTATTACACGTCTCCCGGGGCGATAAACGAGAACGTGATGGCGTGTCTCGTCAAGATTAGAGACTTGTCATCGTTCTACGCGGACTTTCCAAACTACACGCCGTTCAAAAGCGCCGGAACCGTGCGCGAGCTCGACGCCTTGCAGGTCTTGCGTGCGAGTAACGTCGGCGGAATGTTTGACGCGCGGCTCGAGATCAATATCTACCGGTTGATCGAGCAGCTTGGTCGCAGCGCTGGGCCATGGATCGGCGCGCCGCTCTCACTTTCCGTTCAGTCAGCTTCGCTGGGCGAAGTCGCGCCCTTCATTCCCGATCGCACTGCTGATCTTGCCGCAGCCGAAGTATCCAGTGAGTCACAATTTGTCGCAGTGAAAGAAGCAACTTTCGTTGAACGAAATCACCAGGGCGAAGCAATTGCTGAAGTGGCCTTAGAGTATGTCACACCGAAACAGCTGAGTTTCAGCACAGTCGTGGCGGTGCCTGTGGTGAGGACTGAGGACGGGATACTTGTCGGTTTGGAGTTGCGAAATCTCGCCGCGGTCCAATCGTTCACCGGAAGCTCGGCGATCCTATCCGTGCCGGCTTGGCGGCTTCAACGCAGCATCACCAACGTAACCGAGTTGCCGGAGTTTCTGAATACCGCGCTGCCGCAGGAGTTTGCTTTGTCAGTGCTGAATACGTGGGAGCTTGGTGGACCTTACTTTTGCAGCCCCGGAGTCACGCCCGAAGTGGTTCATCCATTCGTGGTGGAAGTGAAGGCGTCGGAAATTCCATCCTCAATCCTGCGGTTCGTGAGGCTTGAAGAACTACGACGCAACCTCGATCAGATCTGCGATGCACACCTTTTGATCGCCGCCCACCGGCTGATTCATGCAACCGGCTAAAAGAAGGCTTCTCGCGCAAAGGCGCAAAGACGCAAAGTTCTGATCTTCGGCTGCCAGAGGTCAGAACTTTGCGTCTTCGCGCCTTTGCGAGAGAAATCCTACCAGTGCCAGACCCGATCGTAGTCATCCATCAGGAGCGCGACGTCGCCACGCCGGATGAGTTTTACTCCGGGCAGGCACTTCGAAATCTCCAGTCCACGCTCTTCGAGATCTTCGCGAATCGCAAAAACAGAAACTCCTTTGTCCTGCAAACGCTTGATGTCCTCATTTGGCCGAGCGGGATGATTGATTCCAATTGTGCCGATCTTGAGCTGCGGACACTCCTGTGGCGTAAGGTAGTTGACGGCGTTTGACCGGAGCATGACAGCGAGGTCAGCGCCAGAGTTTTTCAAAGCACCGCTTAGCCACAGGATCGTGTCGTCCTGTTCTTCAAGTGTCGCTCGATATGCGGTCTCGACGATATTTAGAATCCTCATTGAACGCCTCCCTCATCACCTGGTCGGGATCACGAGCGTGTTGGTCGATTCGCTCGCCATCTTGAAGAAGTCAGCCGGACTGCCACGCTTGACTCCATCGACAACATTCGTCGCGCCACGTTCATCGACACACAGCCCGCAATTCACCCACGTCAGCAGCGGCTTGTCTTTGCCCATCGCGAGAAGCGAACTGATGAACGCCTTGGTGGTCGGGTGTTCCTCTTGTTCCACGGTCGTTCCTTTTACCGGGTTTGCGTGCGGAGCCTGGTCCTTAAGCGGCAAGCACACGGCGCCCTCGTAAGCAAAAACGTTAACGTCGATCCCACTCTCGAGCGCCGCCGAGATAATGCGCAACGCAGTAGTCGAGTTGGCCGACTCATAAGGGGGATCCATCAGTGCGAGTGTTAGTCGTCGCTCGTTCATGATATTTCTCCAAACTTCAGTGCCACAGGGCTTTGGTGTTCGGTTGGACCAACGCGTCAACGAGAGTGCCGATGCCGCTTGCGCGAACGCCGTCGGCAAGCTCGTCAGTCTTGATGCCGCGTTCGCGGAGTGAAAAGTCATCGGCCAGCAGCGTCACGCCGGCTTTCGCCAGCCGCCCCAAACGACGCACGCTTTTCCGCGCGGCCAGCACTCCGTTCTGCACCAGAAAAACCGTCACCTCGTGGCCACGTTCCTTCACCGCGATCGCAGTGTCTGCGACGAACTCGGTGTCGCGGGATTCAAACGGATCTCTCGACTCTATAAAGACGTACCTGGTCATGTGCGCTCTCCTCCATCCTCTTGAAGCGGGAATTTCAGACAAAGCGGCTCAGAACGGCGGAAATTTTTTTGCGCCTTGGGCGGCCTGAGATAGAATTCGCGCGCCTGAAGGCCCGACAAGCATGACGAAGCGCGAAACACATGAGCTGACCCAGCTCCTGGTTGACTGGAGCAATGGCGACCGCGCGGCGCTCGACAAGCTGATGCCGCTGATCGACGAAGAACTCCGGCGTCTTGCTCACCGTTACATGGTCCGCGAGCGTGCCGGGCACACTCTCCAAACTACTGCACTCGTGAACGAGGCGTTTCTTCGGCTCGTCAATCGAAAGAACCTCCAGTGGCAAAACCGCGCGCACTTCTTCGCGATCGCGGCCCAACTCATGCGCACGATCCTCGTCGATCACGCCCGTAGCCACGCGGCAGCAAAGCGAGGTGGTGGCGCCCGTAACCTCGAACTTGACGAGGCCCTCACGGTTTCACAGAAGAAAGCGTCGGAGGTCATTGCCCTCGACGACGCTTTGAAGCAGCTAGCCCTGATAGATCCACAGCAAAGCCGCATCGTGGAACTCCGATTCTTTGGTGGACTCACGGTTGAGGAGGCGGCCGAGGTAGTCGGCGTGTCTGCCGCCACCATCAAGCGCGAGTGGAGCACCGCGAAAGCCTGGCTATATCACGAACTGGCAAAAGGATGACTCCCGAACGGTGGCAGCAGGTCAAGACTCTCCTTGAGTCGGCACTGGAGTTAGATCCTGCCGAGCGCAACATTTTTCTCGATGAAGTGAGCGCCGGCGACCCCGTTTTACGCGTTCAATTACAGGAACTACTCGACGCCCACTCGCGTGTTGACGACTTTATCGAGTCGCCGGCTTACGAACTCATGGCTGGATCGTTAATGGAAAGCACTTTAATTCCTGGGTCGGAGATTGGTCCGTACCAGGTTATCGACCGCCTGGGCGCAGGTGGCATGGGCGACATCTATCTCGCTGAAGACACGCGGCTTGGGCGTAAAGTCGCACTCAAGGCGCTGCCGACTCACTTTACGCGCGATGATGAGCGCGTCCGTCGTTTTCAGTTGGAAGCACGGGCGGCGTCGGCCCTCAACCATCCCAACATCATTACCATCTATGAGATCGGGCAGTTGGACCAGTTGCACTATATCGCCATCGAGTACATCGAGGGCGAGACGTTGCGGCAGCGCATGGCGACTGCGCCACTGACGATCGCCGAAGCCTTGAGGGTTGCGAAACGGGTTGCGACGGCACTGCTCGCCGCCCACGAAGCGGGGATCGTGCACCGCGACATCAAGCCGGAAAACATCATGCTGCGCGCCGACCGCGTAGTTAAGGTGCTCGACTTCGGGCTCGCGAAGTTAACCGAATCGAAGCTGAGCGTTTCAGAAGCTTCGACCCTGGTTCAAACGCAGCAAGGGCTGGTGATCGGCACTGCGCCTTACATGTCGCCCGAACAGGCACGTGGCTTGGCGGTCGATGCGCGCACGGACATCTGGAGCCTCGGAGCCGTTCTTTACGAAATGGTCGGCGGGCGTCCTCCGTTCGAGGGACCAACCGGTTCGGACGTGATCGCTGCGATTCTTCATCGCGAACCCGTTCCTCTGGTGCGGTACCGACCCGACGTGCCGACCGAACTCGAGTGGATCATCAAAAAGGCCCTGCGCAAAGACCGCGACGAACGATACCAGACCGCCAAAGAGTTGCTGGCGGATCTCCGGAATCTGGGTCAGAGACTGGAGTTTGAAAAAGAGTTGGAGCGGTCGTTTGATACGTCTGATACCCGTCGTTTGCCCATTCTGGATCGCCAGTCGCAGGCGCGGCACTCGCGCCTCGGTATCGATTCTTTAGCGATCCTTCCGCTGTCACACAACTATCCCGACGAGAGCATGGAGTATTTCAGTGACGGCATCACTGAAAGCATGATCAATACGCTTTCGCGGCTGACGAATTTGCGTGTGATGGCCTGGAGTACTGTCTCGCAATACAAGAACCGTCGAGTAGATCCGCGTCAGGTCGGACGCGAGCTTGGTGTGCGCGCGGTGCTGACCGGGAGAGTGATGCAGTCGGGCGACAATCAGACGATCAGAGTTGAGATGGTGGATGTCAGTGATGGTTCACAACTCTGGGGCGGCGGTTGCATGTGCACGCCGTCGGACATACTCGATTTCGAAACGCAAATCTCGTGTGAGATTTCGGAGAAGTTATTGCTTCGCCTAACCACCGAAGAACGACAGCAACTCGCAAGACGTCCGACTGACAGCGTCGAGGCTTATCACGCGTACCTCAAAGGCCGCTATTGCTGGAACAAGCGCACTGACGAGGAAGTGAAGAAGGCGATCGACTATTTCAAACAGGCGATCGATGAGGATCCGACTTATGCGCTGGCCTACGTTGGTCTCGCTGACGCTTACCAGGTGCTCGGCGGTTTTGGCATTGCCACGCTCGCGCCAAAGGAAGCGTTTCCAAAGGCGCGCGAGGCTGTCGAACGTGCGCTCGAGATCGACGACACGCTGGCAGAGGCGCACGCGTCGCTCGGTTACTGCCTGGGAAACTATGACTGGAACTGGAGTGCTGCGGAGAAGGAGTTCAAGCGTGCGCTCGCACTCAAACCGGGTTATGCAGTCGCACATCATTGGTACGGGTTCCTCTATCTTGCGCCGATGGCCCGTTTGGACGAGGCGATCGCTGAGTTAGAACACGCGCTCGATCTCGATCCGCTGTCCCTACCGGTCGGTTCGAACATCGGACTGCTGCTTTACCTCGCGCGCCGTTACGACGAGGCGCTGGAGAGCTTTATGCGGCACCTCGAGATGGATCGAAGTTTCGTTTACACGCACTGGGAGATGGCGTTGGCGTTCGAACAGTGTGGGAAGTTTGACGACGCGATCGCGGCTTGTCAGCGAGCGATTGCGCTGTCGGGGTCGAGTGCTCTTCCGCGTGCACTGCTCGCGCGGATGTATGCGTTAGCGGGTAAGCGCAACGAAGCGACTGTGTTGCTTGATGAACTGACGGAACTCTCGACGCAGACGTATGTTTCGCCATATCGGATTGCGGCGATTCATGCTGCGCTGGGTGATAAGGACCGAGCGTTCAGATGGCTCGATCACGCGTACGAAGGTCGCGATGGTTGGATGATCTGGCTCGCGGTCGATCCGGTGGTTGATGGGCTGCGATCGGACAAACGCTTTGCGGACCTGCTTAACAGGATGGGGCTGGGGGGAGTGCAGGGGCCCGGGAACAATAGTGCAGTTCAGGAGAGCGCAACTCAGAACAACACAAGTCAGAACAATGCAACTCAGAACAATGCAGCTCAGAACAGTGCAACTCAGAACAGTGCAGCTCAAAACAGTGCAACTCAGAACAGTGCAACTCAGAAGAGTGCAACTCAGAACAGTGCAAACCAGGAAGACAGTGCAAGTCAGGAAGAGG
>JBIOVO010000102.1:0-12780 GCA_044867735.1 Pyrinomonadaceae bacterium
GCCGCAGATCATAACTTTGCGCCTTTGCGCCTTTGCGCGAGTAATCCCCTTTCAGCCACTTGCGCACGGAGTTGATAAGGAATAGTTGTTTCGCTTCTTGAAACTCTTCGAGTGTGATCACTCTTTCCTTAATCTTTCCTTCTCCGAGTAGTTCATCTCGAAACGTTCCAGCCAGCAGTCCCGCGGTAATCGGAGGCGTAAAGAGTTCTTCATCGATCTCGATCACAACATTGGCGATCGTCGATTCCGTAATCTCTCCTCTCTCATTCCAGAAGATGATGTCGTCGCAATCCGGCTGCGCTGCGAGCTGAGCGTCGTAGAAATCTCGGCGCGTGGTTTTGTGAAACAGGAAACGGTCGGATGAATCGACCGGTTGCGTAGCCAGCGCGACGCGTCGTTCTTTTTCGTTAAGCTCGATTTTAGAAACGTCCGTTTCGATCTGCCCGTCTTTTGATAAGACAAGCCGGACCTTAAAAACGCCCGCGACGTGCTCGGCGGCGATGCGTTCAAGGACGGAGCTGATCTGTTCTGCTGGAAAAGTAAATCCAAAATACGCCGCGGAATCTTCTAGCCTCTTGAGATGGCGTGGCAGCAGGAAGTATTCGGCGTCTTCCAGCAGGATCGATTCGAATAATTGGAACGGCGTTGCCGCAGTGTGCAGGAACCGACTCTTAACCAGACACTCTTCATACTCACGCTCGGCAGTCGAGTCGATCGTCACGCCACCGCCCACGCCAAACGTCGCCACGCTTGTTTCGGTATCGACAACAACCGTGCGGATCGCGACGTTGAAGACGCAATCACCACCAGGCTTTAAGAAACCGATCGCACCCGTGTAAGCGCCGCGCGGAAAACGCTCCAGCTCGCGAATGATCTGCATCGTGCGAATCTTTGGAGCGCCGGTGATCGACCCGCACGGAAACAGGGCCGCCAGCAAGTCAGTCAACGTCGTGCCGGCGTTCAACGTCGATTCCACGGTCGAAGTCATCTGCCAAACAGTCTCGAAGCGTTCGAGATCGAAAAGCGACGAAACCGTCACGCTGCCGGGAACTGAGACCTTACCCAGGTCATTGCGCAACAGATCTACGATCATGACGTTCTCTGCCTGATCCTTGGCCGATTGTTTCAACCACTGCGCCAGTTCGAGATCCTCCGCACCCCAACGCCCACGACGAACGGTGCCTTTCATCGGTCTGGTAACTACATGATCACCATGACGCTCAAAGAATAATTCCGGTGACAGACACAAGATCTTGTATCGTTCGAGATCGAGATAAGCGGAGTACGGCGCACCCTGAGCCACACACAGTTGCCGGTACCACGAATAAGTATCTCCACCAAACGATGCTGTTAGGGGAAAGGAGTAATTGACCTGGTAAGTATCGCCGGCGGCAATCAGTTTGCGGATACGCGCGACCGCTGCTTCGTATTCATCCCGGCCCACTCTCGGCGCCCACGAATTTGAAGAAACAACGCCGCTCTCTGCCTGGATCTTCCCGACAGTTTGGAACGCAGCAGCCCACGCCAGCGGAAAACCAGTCGCGGGATGCACACTCAATATGGGATCAAACGCCGGCGCAGACTCGTAACTCAGCATCACCACGACATAGGAGCCCGCCAGCGCTTCGCGCTCCGCAAACTCCAAAAGCGGCAGGACTTCTTCGATTCGATTTGCGGTAACCGTTTTGAGCGGTGCATCGAAGGCGAGTGAACCAAAGACGGCTGTCGGCATTTGCGTCATAGTCTAGCAGAAGAGTTTGAACCACAAAGACACAAAGGCACTAAGTGAAAGACAAGTTGATTACTGATTGTTTCTTTGTGTCTTGGTGTCCTTGTGGTCAAATCTCTCTCGCAACTAGCATCAGTCATTCTTATGGAAAGGATAAAAATCTTTAGCTACCATTATCTCGCGGTCGAACCTATAATCTCGCTTCCGATGCAAAACTGATCTAGCATTGGGTCACGCACCAAGTCTTTATCAAGGAAAACTCGAAAGTTCTTTTGGGCTGGATCTGAGTCGAGCTTGTGGGCTGCTCCGGGCTAACGAAATTGCTTTTGCTTTTCAGGCAATCGTTAGGCGGCTCACTGTTCGTTGGTTTGTTTCCTCGCAGTCTCTAATTATTTAAGAGAAGGAGCTCCCCATGAAAACGAGAACGCTGCTGAACGTCTCCACGGTTATCGCTCTGATTATCCTGACCAGTTCCTTAGCGCTGGGCCAGGGAACAACTTCCCGTGTGACGGGAACGGTCCAGGATGTCGCCGGCGCCGCGATCTCGGGCGCCACTGTAACGCTTACCAATGAGGCCACCGGCGTTTCGTTCACCACTGAAACGAGTGATAGCGGAACGTACGCATTTGATTTGGTGCAGGTCGGAAAATACAGCGTCACGATCGAGAAGCAGGGCTTCAAGAAATTCATCAGCCAGGCTAACTCAATCAACGTCAATCAACCGAGCACCGTCAACGCCATACTCGAAACGGGAGGCTTGACGGAGACCGTGACGGTCCAGGCTGGCGCCGAACAGGTGCAAACGAGCACTTCCGGAAATATCGGCAGCACGATCGAACAGCGAACACTCGAGAGTCTTCCCATCGTCGGTACGCGCGGCAGGAACCCGCTCGACCTTTTGAACTTTCAACCGGGCGTCGTGTTTGGCGGCAACACCGGCGGCGCGGTGAACGTGAACGGCTCACGCGATCGCGCTTTCAACTTTACACTCGACGGCATCGACATCAACGAGTCAACTGCCGGCGGTTCAAACTTCACCCCGCTTCGTCCGAATCCTGATTCGGTGCAGGAGTTCCAGGTGGTGACCAGTAACTTCACGGCAGAACTGGGACGCAGCAGCGGCGCTCAGGTCACGCTCGTTACGCGCTCTGGATCGAACGACTTCCACGGCAACCTGTTTGAGTACTACCGGACCCCAAGATTGGACGCGAAGAGTTATCCCGTCACGATTGCCGGCCTTGCCAAGGATCAATTCGTTCAGCACATCTTCGGCGGCAGCGCGAGCGGTCCGCTGTTCAATCCCGGTTTTGGTGAAGGCAACAACGCGGGCTGGTTGAGAGACAAGGCTTTCTTCTTTGTGAACCTGCAATTCCTGCGTGCCTACGACACCGCGCTCGTGACGCGCACGGTTTACACGCAAGCGGCGCGGCAGGGATTGTTCCGTTACGTGGTGGGCCGAGCGAATGCTCCGGCAGGCACTGCGACGGCAGCAGTCAATGGCAGTGGAACTGCCCTGCTTCCGGCTTGCACCGGCACTCCGCCGACAAATCAACCTTGCATCTCGTCGTACAACATCGCGACAAATCCGACCGGTGTCGGCATCGATCCGACGTTGGGCGGAATGCTCAACGCGATGCCGCTGCCAAACAATTTCACCACGGGCGACGGACTCAACACCGCCGGTTTCAATTTCGCTTCGCCGCAACACGAGAAGCAGTACGACTTCGTCAGCAAGTTTGATTTCACGTTAAGAGAAAACAGTCTGGTCTATGTTCGTTACGCGCAGGGAAGCCAGAGCAGTTTCGGAGATTCGGCAAACGCTGGCCGTCCGGTCTTCCCAGACTCGCCGAACTTCGTCGATACTTCGCGCACGCCGAAGAACCTCGCCGTCAACTGGCGTTGGTCGCCAACGGCAACACTCACCAACGAAGCGATCTTTGGCATCAGCAAATTCTTCTTTACGTTTGCGACGCCTTTTCCAGACCCAAATTTGCCTTTCTCGTTCATCAACACGGCAACACCAAACACCAACTTCTCTTACAACGCACGCGGCGTTCGCACGCTTCAGTTTATCGACAACGCGACCATGGTTCGCGGTAGTCACACCCTAAAGGGCGGAATCAACTTCCGCTTCAATCGACATCGCGACGATCGTTCAAACGTCGCGGGTTCCGCGATTGAGCCAGTCGTCACTCTGAGCGGCACTGCCGGTTTCGGCGGTTTTGGTCTACCGGTTGCGGGCAGCGGTAGCATCAATACCAACGACCTGACGCGCCTGCAAAACACGATCGTGGACCAGCTCGGAAGGATCGGAACCGTCTCGCAGGCGTTTGTGCTCGATCCGAGCAACACAAGCGCGTTCGCGCCCGCTGGAACCCGATGGTTGAATGAAGCTAACTACACCGAACTCGATTTTTACTTCCAGGACAACTGGCGTCTCCGATCCAACCTCGTTTTGGATCTTGGTGTCCGTTGGGAAGCGAAATTGACTCCGGGTGTTGATACTCGACCGATCCTTGTTCCCGATCAACTGGTGAAACTCGGTGCGCCGCCGTCAAACACGCTCAAGTGGGTTGACGGCGATCTCTTCGACAGCGACTTCAGCAAGTTTCTTCCTTCGGTCGGTTTCGCGTGGGATCCGTTCAAGAGCGGTAAGACTTCAGTTCGCGGAAATTATCGCATCGCGTCCGATCGTATCGCGACCTTCTTGTTTGGCTCTTCGATCTTCCAGAGCACGCCGGGAAATAACACGGCTACGACGAATTCAAACTTCGGCGCGGGCGGAGGGTTGTTCCGAAATATCGGACCAGTCATCGCCGGCCTGGCGCCCACATCAACGCCGGCTGCGCTGCGTCAGCCGGCTCAATTCAGCACGAGCTCAACGAGCGTGATCGATCCCGATTTGCAGTTCCCGCAAGTTCACGAATGGTCTTTGAGCTTGCAGCGTGAGATTGGCAATAACGTGATCGAAGTGAATTACATCGGCAAACATGCGGTCCACCTGCTGGGCGGTTACAACGTAAACCAGGTGAACATCTTCGCGTCTGTGCCGGGAGTGACCGAGGCTAACTTCCTCGATGCCTTCAACCGGATCAGAGCAAACTCTTCGTACAACAGCCCCCTCATCAACCTGATCATGTCGGGCAATGCGGCCAACAATGGCGGCACCGCCAGGTTCCGCACGCTCAACACGACAAACATCACGCAGGGAAGCGTGGCTGCGGCAGCGCTCGTTGTTTCGCAGAAGACCTGTGTGGCGGCGGACGTAACCGCAGGAATCTGCACCAACGCGCAGCTCAATCGCCGTCTGCTCGATCTGAACGGCTTCCCGTTCCTGCTGCAACCGTATCCGCAGTTCACCGGAGGTTTGAATGTGTTTGATAGTAACGACTACTCAAACTACGGTGGTCTGCAACTGATCTTCAAACGACGTATTCAGTCAGGAATCGGATTCCAGTTTGGTTATACGTACTCGAAGTCAAAGGACAATCGTTCCTGGGATCCTTCGCTCAGCGGAGTGTCCACCGGTTCAGTGCAGGCGGCGTCGAGCACTCCGTTCGATCTGCGCGATCGCAACTTGAACTACACCTGGTCTGACTTCGATCGGCGTCATGTGTTCCAGGGTACGTACGTTTATGAGTTGCCGTTTGGCAGAAACAGGAAGTTTCTCTCGGACGCCCCGGCGATTGTGGACCACATCATCGGCGGCTGGCAGATGGCTGGAACGGTGATCTGGATGGGTGGACGGCCGTTCACGGTCTACTCCGGCGTCAACACGATGAGTAACGTGGTCCAGTCTACCGCCGATTGCAATGGTTGCGGCCGGAACAGTGGTCAGCTGGTGCTGGAAAGCGGCAGAAACTTCTGGTTTAATGCGGCCACTCGCAGCCAGTTTTCAGTGCCAAGTCCGGGAACGATTGGCAACACTGGTCGCAACTTCTTCCTGGCGCCGAATTATTTCCAATGGGATTCCTCGCTTTCGAAGAAGTTTAGAATCACAGAGAAGGTGAGTTTCGACCTGAGAGTCGATGCACGAAACGTCCTGAATAATCCCTCGTTTGATAATCCAACCGCGGTGATTAACTCGACCATCTTCGGACGCATCAACGACAGCGTCACAAACAATGCACGTAGGATTCAGGTATCCGGAAAACTTAGTTTCTAGCAGAACCGAGCGCGGTAGCGCCGGGTCAATCTTCCGGCGCGCTAACCACGTAATGAGGTTGACCCGGCGCTACCGCGCACGGTTCTGTCAGTGTATTGCGGCGCTATTGATCTCGATCGCGCTCGGCTGTCTTCTCTTTGCGCGACTAAGCGTTGAAGCACAAGCTCCCGCGTCTCCCTACGATCTCCTTATCACTAACGCACGCATCGTTGATGGCAGTGGCAATCCATGGTTTCGTGCCGACGTCGCGATTAAGAACGGACGCATCGCGCGTATTGGCCGCGTAGCCGCGGAAAGTGCGACGAGGTCTATCGACGCCCGGGGACAGGTACTTGCTCCCGGATTTATTGATGTTCACGCACACGTCGAGTCGATCTACGGCCAGCCCGCCGCAGAAAACTTTGTGCGCATGGGAGTGACCAGTCTCGTCACAGGCAACTGTGGTTCATCGACGACTGAGGTCGCAGAGTTTCTTGGGCGTTACAAAGAGAAGCCACTCGCAGTCAATCTCGCCACGCTCATCGCGCATGGATCTGTTCGTCGCCGGGCGATGGGGCTTGACGATCGCGCGCCGACGCCCGAAGAGCTCAAGCAGATGGAGAGTCTGGTTGAGCAGGGAATGAAAGACGGCGCGGTCGGACTTTCGACCGGGCTGATTTACGTTCCCGGAACCTACGCGAAGACGGATGAAGTAGTAGCGCTGGCGAAGGTCGCGGCGAAGTTCGGCGGTCTGTATGCGACGCACATGCGCAACGAAGGCGACAAGGTCGCCGACGCGATTCGCGAGAGTATTAATATAGGAGAGCAAGCCGGACTGCCGGTCGAGATCTCTCACTTCAAGATCAGCAACAAGAAACTCTGGGGCCAAACGCCGATGACGATCGGTCTCGTGCGTGAAGCTCGTGCGCGTGGACTCGCGGTCACAGTCGATCAATATGCCTACACGGCGAGTTCGACTTCACTCGACTCGCGTTTGCCGTCGTGGCTTCGTGCGGGCGGTTTCGACGAAGCTAAGAAGCGGCTCGCAGATAAAGCCACGCGCGAACGGGTCATAAAAGAAACCAAAGAAGCGCTGAAGCGCAGTGGTTTTAAGGACTACTCGTTTGCAGTTGTCGCCTCCTACGGTTCTGACAAATCCTTTAACGGAAAATCGATCGCGGAGATCACGAAAGAGGTCAGGAAAAAGAGCGACATCACCAGCCAGATAGAGCAGATGCTGGAGATGTACGAGGCCGGTGGCGCCTCCATGATCTATCACGGCATGGACGAAGGCGACGTGAAGCGGATCATGCAGGAACCGTTCACGATGATCGCCGCGGACGCCGGTGTGCGTCAGGTTGATGACAGCGTCCCTCATCCGCGTGGTTACGGCAACAACGTGCGCGTGCTCGGCCGTTACGTACGCGAACAGAAACTGATCTCGCTCGAAGATGCGATCCGGAAGATGACGTCGCTGCCGGCGCAAACGTTTGGCTTTCGCGATCGTGGTCTGATTCGCGAAGGCTTTGCGGCCGACATCGTGATCTTCGACGAAAACACAGTTACCGATCAGGCGACGTTTGAAAAACCGCATCAGTATCCGGTCGGTATCAGTTATGTGCTGGTGAACGGCACGCCGGTCTTTGCAAATAGTCAGATGACCGAGGCGCGGCCTGGTGTTCCTTTGTATGGGCCAGGTTATGGAGCGAGTAGTCTGATCAGTGTTTCACCACCAGGACCGCCGGCGGCAGCGAAGGATGAGGTGCGTGCGCTCTGGGTAGTTCGAACGACGATTACTTCGCCGGAGAAGATCCGGCAACTAGTCAGTTCTGCTGCCGACAATGGCTTCAATACGTTGATTGTTCAGATTCGCGGTCGTGGCGATGCGTATTACAACTCTAAAGTTGAACCACGAGCGATGGATCTAAGGGATCAGCCCGCGACGTTCGATCCGCTCGCCGTCACGCTCGAAGAGGCGCACAAGCGCGGATTGAAAGTTCACGGATGGTTGAATACAAACCTGCTCGCGAACCTCGATACGCTCCCGACCGATCCGGAGCACGTTTACAACAAGCACCCGGAATGGCTTGCGGTGCCGAAGCCGGTGGCCGCCGAGTTGTACAACGTCTCGCCAAACGATCCGGCGTATCGTCAGAAGATCGTCGAGTGGTCGAAGGCAAATCGCGGCGAGTTGGAAGGTGTTTATACGGGCCCTGCGAACCC
Organism: Pyrinomonadaceae bacterium; assembly: GCA_044867735.1. Taxonomy (GTDB): domain Bacteria; phylum Acidobacteriota; class Blastocatellia; order Pyrinomonadales; family Pyrinomonadaceae; genus PSRF01. The sequence goes on from JBIOVO010000102.1 coordinate 8,097, forward strand.
GAAGGTGCGCGATCACATCTACCAGATCTGGATGGACGTTTTGAAGCGTTATCCGGTTGATGGTTTGCACTTCGATTACGTCCGCTTCGCGAGTCCTGATTTTGACTACAGCCGGACGTCGCTCGAAGCGTTTCGCAAGTGGCTTGATCCGCAACTCAGCGCCGATGAGCGAACTGAACTGAAGAAATCTCTTGCGAGCGATCCACTCGTGGCGCCGGAAAAGTTTCCCTCGCAGTTTGCAGACTTTCAGCGCGCGCAAGTGACGACGCTCGTCGAGCGGATCTATCGCGCGGTCAAGAAAGAGAAACCCGAGACGTTAGTCTCTGCCGCGGTCTTCGCCAACGACGAAAACGCATATACGCGACGTTTTCAGGACTGGAAGCGTTGGCTCCAGATGGGAATTCTCGACGTCGCGTGTCCGATGGCATACACGACCGACACGGCAGTTTTTCAGAAACAGATTGAGGCGGCAGCGGCGACCGCTCACGGCGCGAAACGTCGGGTGTGGGCAGGCATCGGCGCGTACCGGATTCCATCTGAATCCGCGATTGAAAAGATCAACGCCGCTCGCACTTTGAGCGCCGACGGCTTCATTCTTTTCTCGTACGACTTTACGGCTCGTCCCAGCGAGCTAAACCCTGATGGCGCGTACCTGGAACGCATCCGGCGCGCCGCCTTTTAAGTGCTCTCTATCCACAGATTACGCAGATTAGTGATCAATCTGCGTAATCTGTGGACAATGTTGCGAATGTGTTAACTGTGTGTAAAAATAGCCCGCACTCGTTTACCGGGTCACGGCTTCTTCTTCCAACGACAATTGCGTTGCCTAACTTAATTACAAACCCAGGCCTATTCTGGTTCTCCCCGTTGGCTTCGTCCGATTCGGTGGGCACCGTGCGACTCCAACCATCATGAATGAGGATTATCCCCATGAAACGTCACATTAAACTGCAAACTATCATCTCGTTGCTGACTCTCTTGTTCGCGATCAGCGGCGCGACTTTCGCTCAGGAGATCACAGGAAATCTTAGCGGCGTCGTTAAAGACACTACCGGTGCTGTAGTGAAGGGAGCGACGGTTACGATCACCGATGCCGAGAAGAAGGTTCTCGTTCGCACCATCACCACGGGCGACGACGGCGACTGGCTGGCGCCGAATCTGTTAGCCGGAACCTACTCCATCAGCGTAGAAGCGCCCAATTTCAAAAAAGTCGTTCAGGGCGACATCAAGCTCGACGTCGGGCAACGGCGCACTGTCGATCTAGCGCTCGAGGCCGGAAGTATTTCCGAAACGGTGATGGTGACGAGTGATCCGGTGGCGGTGGAACTCGCAACGGCGACGACCTCGACGCTGGTAAGTGGGGATCAGGCGCGTGAGCTCTCGCTCAACAATCGCAACTGGGTGCAACTTGTGGCTCTCGCTCCGGGCGTCTCAAACGACCTCGCGGATCAGGTTTACGTCGGAACAACGAATCCTGATGGACAAGCGAACACGATTAACATTGCAGTCAACGGTGCTCGAAGCAGTCAGAACACGTTCACCGTCGACGGCGCTGATATTACGGACCGCGGCTCGAATCTGACGATCCAGGCCTATCCGAGCGTAGATTCGATCGGTGAGTTTCGCGTGTTGCGTAGCTTGTTCCCCGCGGAATCCGGTCGCAGCGGAGGCGGACAGGTAAACGTAATCACCCGTTCAGGTGGTGACAAGTTTCATGGCAGCGCGTTTGAGTTTATTCGTAACGAAGCTTTCAACGCGAATAGCTTTCTGAACAACGCCGTCACCGCCCCTCAGTTTGGCCGAGACGAAAACGGCAAAGCGAAACGTCCGCCGTTCCGCTACAACAATTATGGTTGGACGCTGGGTGGGCCAATTTACTTTCCCAATTTTGGTGAAGGTGACTCAGGAAACATGTTCAGCAGGTTGGAGCGGACGTTCTTCTTCTTCTCACAGGAGTGGCGACGAGACCGGCGTTTTTCGGCCGCCGCTACCACCGTGGTTCCCAGTGCGAATTTGCGAAATGGGATTTTCCCGATCGATGTCTGTATTGCTCGTAACAACGTTCCATCAGAGAACTGCAACGTTGGGAATCCGGGACGACTGCCCGCCGGCACGCCGCTTCCGGCAGGCTTCCTGAATCCTGCCGCAGCGGGTTACCTCGAAGGAATCTACCGGAGGCTTCCGCTCCCGAACGCTGGGACGGCCGCTGCGCCTTTCAACCTGAATGCTTCTTTACCGGGCGTGGCTGATTTCCGTCAGGAAGTCATAAAGATCGACCACACCTTTACAAATAATTGGTCCGGCTATTACCGCTTCCAGAAAGACGCGATTCCGACAGTGGATGCGAATGCACTTTTCTCGAGTGGCTCGGGTCTTCCCGGCGTCTCAACAACTGAGACCGACTCGCCCGGAAAAACGCATACAGCTCAGACCACGTATGTGGTGAATCCAAACCTGATTATCGAAGGCCGCTATGCCTATGGCTGGGGTGCAATTCTGAGCCACAACGTCGGATTCCTCGCGAAGCAAAACACGACTGTCCCAGTCAATCTGCCGTTTGAAAACCAGAGAGATCGTGTTCCGACCATCGCCAATGCGCAAGGCACGGCCTTGATCAATGGCTTCACGAACCTGACCAGCTTTGGTCCATACGACAACTTCTCTTACAAGCACAACATCGGCGGTAGCGCGACCTGGATTTTTGGAAGCCATACCACGAAGTTTGGCGCCACCTACTCTCTCTACCGAAAAAATGAGAATGCGTTGGCTGGTGTCAATGAGGGACGGTTTGAATTGTTTGGTAACACCGTCGCTTCAGGAGTTGCCAACACGGCGCTGAATCAAAACATTCAGAAGTGGGCCAACTTCCTCGTCGGTAATCTTAGTGGATTCTCTCAGGCGCGCTTTGATTACACCGCCGACTTGCGTCAGAAAGCTTTTGAAGCCTACTGGCAGGATGAGTGGCGAATGCGGCCAAACCTAACCGTGTACTACGGCGTGAGGTATTCCTATTTCCCGTCGCCGTATGACAAGAACGGACGATTGTCGAACTTCGATCCAGCTTTGTTTAACGCAGCCGAGGCTCCGCAAGTGACTGGTGCTGGAACCCGTGTCCCAGGCACTGGCAACTTCTGCTCCGGCATTTTCGTCAACGAGCAGAATTTCCAAACCGGTCCGGCGTCTTTCAACTGCCGTCCGACTGTTTCTCCTTACGGAAAATACATAATCAAGAATCCAAAGGGAGACTTCGCTCCGCGCTTCGGAATCGCCTGGGATCCGTTTGGAACGGGCAAGACGTCGATTCGCGCAGGGTATGGCATCTACCATGAGCAAGTTTTGGTGGGAACTTTCCTGCAAAACATCGGCCTGAACCCGCCGTACCAGGAAACTGTTTCCACTTCAGCACAAACTCGGCTCGATAACCCGGCGGCGGGTATTACCGTTCCTGCGACGCAGGGTCTGCGAGCTATTCAGTCAGACTGGCATACGCCTTACATGCAACACTGGTCGCTTGATGTTCAACACCAGTTGCGAAACAACACTCTAATCACGGTTGGTTACTACGGCTCGAAGGGTACGCACCTGATCGGATTGACTGAACTCAACTCCATCGCTCCGGGCAAGGCGCTGGCCTCGACGTGCATCAACGCTTTCAGCCAGTCGGTGCCATGTCAAACTCCGGGATATGTTTTCCGAAATGCCGGTAGTAACACGGTCAACGTTCCGAATAATCCGAACGCAAACCAAACCAACCTGGCCGTTCAGCAAACGGACATTCTGATTCTCGATCAGATTCGACCGTACCGCGGCTACCGCTCGATCGCGATCGTTCAACCACGCTACAACTCGAACTATCACAGCTTGCAGATCGGAGCTCAGCAGCGATTGACTGACGCTTCTCAGATCAATCTTGCGTATACGCTGTCGAGAAACCTGACGGACAGTCAAAACGATCGTACCGCGTCTCCCCAGAATACTTACGACACGAAGTCCGAATACGCGCGCGCGTTTTTGGATCGGGCGCATGTTCTGAGCGTGAACTACATCTACGAACTGCCCTTCTTCCGGACGCAGCAGGATTTTGTCGGCAAGGTGCTGGGCGGTTGGCAGGCTTCCGGAATCGTTACCTACAACAGCGGCTTGCCGTTCACGGTAGTAACGTCCAATTTTGACCCGGCGGGTTCGGGTATCATCAACGCAAACCCAGCGGGCAGACCGATTCTGCTTTGCAATCCGAATGAGAACGCGCCGCATACTGCGACGCAATGGTTCAATACGGCTTGCTTCCAGCCGAATCCGGCGAACACCGCGAACACAGCAGCGCTCGGATTCAAGAACGTCTTCGGCGATACGCCACGCGGAATCGTCGATGGCCCGCCGACGCATCGCGTTGACTTCACGATGTCGAAGAACATTCGTCTCGCGGAGTCAGCTCGCTTGCAACTGCGTGCTGAGGTCTTCAACATTTTCAACCACACAAACTTCCGTGGGTTCAGCAGCTTGAACAACACTGGAGGCGCAAACTTCGGCAGGATCGGAACAGTTCGCGATCCGCGCACGATGCAGTTTGGCGCGAAGATCAGTTTCTAACGTTAACTGCGTCGGTTGTTAGAAGAAATAGAGAGACCCAAATTAGTGCAAGTCAGGAAGAGGGGCTTGCCCCCGCTCGCTGAATCTTCTACAA
>JBIOVO010000103.1:0-31911 GCA_044867735.1 Pyrinomonadaceae bacterium
GCTGTCAGTGAATCCATACGGAAGATAAAACTGACGGGTGGCCACGGAGGGCCACCCGTGTTTGACTGACCTAGTTAATAAACGCCTGCAAGTCTTTCACGAACCACTCCGGGCGTTCCCAGTGCAACGCGTGTCCGGTGTCTGCGTAAACCCTCAACTTAGCATTACGAAGACCGCCGACCAGCAGGTCCTGCTCCGAGCGTGGGAAGATCGTTTCCTTGTCGCCCCACAGAATGAGCGTCGGAGTTTTGATCTTCTTCAACTGCACACTCGTCTCAGGCGCCAGCATCTCCGCCATGACTTCGCGCCACACGTGCCCAGGAGTTTTCAGACTCTCCTTCACCACCGCGTTCAAAAACTGTTCCGGCAGCGGTTTGAAAATCGTGCTGAGCTGAAAATCACGCGCGAACTTCTCGGGCACCCTATCCGGCAGGGTGTTGATTTCCCGCTGTAGCTCTGTCACTGCATCATTGCGAACCGTCGTGCCTGAAGCAACCAGCACCAGCTTGCTTACGCGTTCCGGCGCTTCGATCGCAACGTGTTGGGCCACGAAGCTTCCCATCGAGTGTCCAACGACTACGGCCTGCTTCAGATTCATCGCGTCCATAAACGCAACTACGTCCGCGGCAAACTGCTGCATCGCGTAACCACCTACTGGACGATCCGAGTCGCCGTGTCCACGCTGGTCCAGAATGTAAACGCGATACTTGCTGTCCAGTAGCGGCGCGACCGTGCTGAACGAAAACCAGGAATCGGTGAAACCGTGCAGCATGATCACAGGGGTCCCGTTCGGATCACCTTTGTAAGCATAACGAAGACGAACACCGGTCTTGAGCAGTGCGCTCGAAAACTGAACGTCGGAACTGCCCGCCGAAGCACTGGCGTTGCTTCCTAAGCCGGCCAGCGATTCCACGGTCAGCTTAGTATCCGCGTGCTGCCAAGCCTTCTCGAATTCGCTCTGGACTGACTTCGCCGCGCCTTCCTTGCCTTGCTTGCGCAAACTCTCGGCAAGTCCGAATAGGGCGCGACCGTTGCGCGGTTGTCGCAGAATCTCAGCACGAAAAACCTTCTCGGCTTTCGCGTACTCGCCGTTTGCGAGCAACGCGCCGCCGAGTACCTCGCGCACCGGCAGATCCCAGTCGGCAGGTTCCGCATACTGAGTCGCATCTTCAGCGGCGACAGCCTTGGTCAAAAGATCGTAGGCCAACTGCTTATCGCCACGTGCCAACGCGATCTTCCCTTCCAGCTCAAACTCGGCGACCTTCATCACGTCGGTAGCCGCGTTGTTGAAGAGTCGCGTTTGTTCGGTCATCGTCAGGTCAACAGCGCGCAGCGCGGACAGTTCTGCTTCAGCCTTCGGGATCTGTTTCGTCGCGGCATAAGCACTGCCACGCGCGAAGTGCCAGAAGGCAGTCACGATTTTGAGTGAAGGATCCGGTTTCGGCTCCTTCAAGATCTCGTCCCACTTGCCAAAACGAGTGAGACTCGTGAGCGTGTAGGGCAGAAACATCTCGAGCATCGGCATCGCCTTGATGACCGGGTTCACATTGGCCTCGAGCTCACGCGCCGACTTGATCGAGTCTGCATAACGTCCATTCATAGCGTTTGCTGCCGCCAGAAAGTGAACGTTGTGGTTGTAATACATCATCGGGTAGAGACCCTTATTACCCGACTTCGTCATGTACTCGCGGTCAACCGCAATTGCGTCTACGTTTGATTGCGCCGCCTGGTAGTAATCACCCGTGCGAATGTAGACATGCGACGGCATGTGAACGAGGTGACCGGCTTTCGGCGCAACCTTTCCGAGACGTGCCGCACTCGGAAGCGCGCGTTCAGCAGTGGTCGAAGCCTCGACTGCGTGAATGTAATAGTGATTTGCGCCGCTATGATTCGGATTACGTCGCAGCACGCCCTCGAGCACGGAAACAATCTCTAACGTTCCTTCTTCGGGTCGACCGTCGAGCGCCCAGAGTTTCCATGGGCGGAGGTTCATCATGCTTTCGGCATAAAGTGTGGCGGCGTCCAAATCGTCAGGATAATTCTTTGACAACTCGCCCATCGCATTCTTGTAATCGACGGCGAGCTTCTTCTGATCTGCATTGATGTCAGAAGAGTAGCGTTTGGATAGTGCAGTTATGTATGCACGGTCATGCTCAGACGCCTTCGGCGCGAGTGCGATCGCTTTTTGGAGATTGTTAAAAGCCTCCAGCAGCGATGGACCGTCTGCCGGTACGTTGTAATTGGATCCCAAAGCCAGAGCGACGCCCCAGTACGCCATCGCTAGCTGCGGATCGAGTTGTGCGGCCTGCTTGAAGGAACGCACGGCCTCTTCGTGGTTAAAAGCGTAGGCGTACGCTAGTCCCTGATTAAAGAACTTCTGGGCTTCCGGATTGTTGGTTGAAACTGGGTGGTCGATATCGCCTAAGCCCGCCTCCAGTGTCACAGGCGCTGGGGCCTTGGCTGGAGCGTGGCCATGCTGGCCGAACACCGCAACGGGAAAGAGCAACAGAATCGCAAAGAACAGATGCCTCATTTTCAATCTCCCTGCGCCGGCAAACCATGCCGGAATGGCTGTCACGAATTAGAATCTACAATCCCTAACGCGCAACTTTGGACGGAAACGGGTCAAATCGGAACGGTTATTAACCACAAAGACACAAAGGCACTAAGTTGGGTTTTTAACTTTGTGTCTTCGTGTCTTTGTGGTGAAAATCTGTCTGGTTACTCAGCTCCATACTTCAAGTGCGCGACTTTAGCCTTACCCTTGCCGTAAACCGTCACCACAAACAGATCGTTAAACTTGGCCTCGTCAATGGTTGGAACTACGTCGCCGCCAAGCATCTTGATCACGTCGGGGATGGAGTTGCTGTGACCGACCACGAGCACGTTCTCGCCGGGCTTTTCGAGAATCTTATTGACGACTTCTCTCGTGGACTCTTCAGCAATTTGCCGCGGATTTGACGGGTTTAGTTTCAAACTGATCGCGGTCGCAGTCAAGCCGAGTTTGGTAGCGAGTGGCTCGGCGGTCAGCTTTGTTCGCGCAAACTGCGAAGTGATGATCGTCTTCACACCTGAGGCGCCGAGAAGTCGTGCCAACTCCTGCGCCCGCGCTACGCCCGCTGGCTTTAACGGCGGATCCTGCCGCGGCTCGTCTTCCTTCTCGGCATGACGAGTCAGGAAAACCGTCTGTGGTTTGAAGTCATCCTGTGCAAACGATGAGACCGACAACATCGTCGCAGAAAGCAGCAGCGCAAATAGAAGTAGACTTTTTCGTTTCATCATCTGTTTTGTGTTCTTGTGCCTTTTGGTGGCCTAACTAAGACTTCCATCCTGGTGGCGCTTCGGGCCAGATCTTGTCTGGGCTGGCGGGCTCCGGTTGATCTGGTCCAAGTCGATCCGGCTGAATCTGCGCCACGATAAAATTCTCGGGCGGCACCGGGGCTCCGGCTAAACGTCGCAAGAGCGCCAACTGTCCCGCGTGCGTCATCGCATCCGAAAATGGTCCCTGAAGTAAACGTTCTTCCGACATTCCATCGAGTAACGGATCTCCGTTTCGCAGATGCTGGGCCAGCAGGCCGAGCATCTCGTGAAAGCGTGCGATCTCTTCGTCGAGCGATTCCAAAGGATCCGGCCAGTAGCGTCCACCGACGAAGTGCGTGCGCGCGTAGCCGAGCACGCTCGTCATGTGTCGCACCAGCTCCGCCGGAGTGCGTACACCGTCCATCGCGCGAAACGAACCAAAGTCTTCCGGCGCACCGCGCAGCGCCTTCTGCGTTCTATAGGCAAGCGCCGCGAGAAAGTGGTTCAGCAGTTTTCGCTTCAGTTCCATTAAAGCCTTTTACGCATCGGCACGAATTCAAGTTTTACTCCACTCGGCAGATTGAGATCGAACTCACCTTCTTCAGTGAAACCACATGACTTGTAAAACTCGATCCCCGGCAGCGTCGCCATCAGTTCCAATCCGTGAAATCCGTGTTCCCGGGCTTCATCTTCGCATCGCGCCAGGATCGCACGCGCAATCCCTTTGCGTGAGTGATCCGGATGAACAAAGAACGCACGTATCCTGGCGAAGTCTGACGCCGGATCGAGATAGCCGGTATCTCTCGACGATGAAAACTCGTCGCTGCCAAACAAGGCCTTCCGCCGGCTCCAACCGCCACACCCAACCAGCACGCCCTCGCTCTCGGCAACGAAGTAGGTGCCGTCCTCGATGAGACTGGTATCAACGCCAAAAACGTTCGCGATCGCCGCATCGATCTGCGTGTCGCTGTAATGATCCCGGCTGAGACGCCGCGTTGACTCATCGATCAATTGCTTGATCGCATCCCGCTCGTCCATCCTTGCACGACGAATAATCACGATGCCTGGTAGCTCAATCCGTATCCATACTTGAATAACGGATCGTAATTCTTGTCACCGACGTTGATCGGTATCTGATCCATCGACCGCGGCCACGAAAACGAAAGTTTACCGAGAGGCTTGAAATCGCCAAAGAGAACGTCAGTGACGCCCAGCCCTTCCGTTCCCGGCAACCACGCCGCTACAAACGCATCCGCCTTGTCGATAACGCTATCGATGATCACCGGGCGTCCTGAGAACAACACGACCACTACCGGCATTCCCGCTGCTTTCATGCGATCAACGACCGCGACGTCTTCAGCCGAGAGTGCGAGGCTCTGCCGGTCGCCCATCCACTCGGCATACGGAATCTCGCCAATCACCACCACTCCGACATCCGCGCCCGCCGCATCAGTTCCATCTTTTGAATAGGTGACTTTAGTTTGCGGCGACACTGACTGCTCGATCGCTTTCAGAATCGTCGTGCCTCCGGTTGTGTTTGGACCACTCTTTCCTTGCCAACTGATGGTCCAGCCGCCGCACTGATTGCCGATGTCGTCGGCACTGCTGCCCGCCACGTGAATTCGCTTCGCCGTTTTCGCCAGCGGCAACACACGCTTATCGTTTTTGAGTAGTACCAGGGTCGATCGCACACACTCGCGCGCCGCCTGCCGGTGCGCCGCCGAGCCAAACTTCTCGTGCAACTTTCGATCGGCAAGACTCGAACGGCCCGCATCCATTATCCCCATCGCAAACTTCACTCGGAGGATCCGCGTTACCGCATCGTCGACGCGCGACATCGGCACACGATTCTCTTTCACCAACTCGAGCAGCAAGTTGTAAAGCTCGCGATACTTCTGCGAGACCATGAACATGTCCATGCCTGCGTTGGTAGAAGTCTCGATCTGCGATTTGTAATCGCCGGGCATTTCGTCTATCGCGTCGTAGTCGGAGATCAGAAAACCGTCGAACTTCAGTTCGTCTTTCAGAATCTCCGTCAACAGCCGTTTGCTCGCCGAACACTTCACACCGTTCCAACTGCTGTAAGAAGGCATGATCGTACCGACGCCGGCTTTGATCGCGCTCACGTAGCCAGCCATGTGCAACTGTCTGAGTTCGCGCTCGGTCGCACGCACGTCGCCGCGATCGAGTATCTGTACCTCTGGACGCAGCTTCCTGCCGGTGCCGTAAGCCGTGCCACCATCGGCGATCCAGTGTTTAGCGCACGCAAGAATGCTCAATGGATCACTCAAATCATTTCCCTGATATCCGCGCACTGCGGCCTCGCCAAGAATGCGCGCGAGCTCCGGTGTTTCGCCGAATCCCTCATAAGTCCGGCCCCAACGCTCGTCGCGCGGAACGGTAACGCAGGGCGCGAACGTCCAGTTGATGCCGGTTGCTTTCACCTCAACGGCCGTAATGCGCGCGGCGCGCTCAACGAGATCCGGCTTGCGGCTACAGCCAAGTCCGATGTTGTGTGGAAAGATAACCGCGCCGAGCACGTTGCTATGTCCGTGCACTGCATCGATACCGTAGAGAATCGGAATGCGCAGACGCGTCTTCTGTGCGCGTGACTGGAGATCGTCGTAGAGATCGGTCCAGTCCATCAGTGTGTTGCCGGATTTTGGATCCGAACTGCCGCCGCTGAGCACTGATCCGAGGTAATACTTTTCAACGTCAGCATAGTCTTGCAGCGAACCCAGATTCGCCTGGACCATCTGCCCGATCTTTTCTTCAAGCGTCATTTGAGACAACAACGCTCTCGCCTTGCCGTCGTACGCCTTAAAGCCTTTAGCACGAGGTTGGGGTATGACTGCTGAAGCGACAAACGAACCCGCCACGGTCAGCGCCGATGCTTCGATGAACTTACGTCGAGTGATTTTCATTTTAGGTTACGCGGATTGAAACAGATCAATTCAACTGATTTACGATCTCCATCGCGGCATTGGGCCGTCCCATGCGCTTTGCACTTGCCTGCATCGAAGCAAAGCGATGCGGATCGCCGAGAAGTCGATCGAGCTTATATGACAGCGTCGGCAAGTTGTTGCAACGGATCGCGACGCCGCCTTCGAGCAGGTGGTCGGAGTTGCGCTCCTCCTGACCCGGAATCGGATTCACGATCACGAACACCAAACTCTTCGCCAGCGCTTCCGAAGTCGTTAGACCGCCCGGTTTACCAAGCACCAGATCCGAAGCCGCCATCAACTCATCCATCTCTTTCGTGTATCCGAAAGGCTTCAATAAAACGGGCGTGTCAGCCTTAGCGCGTGCAGCCAGTTTAGTCAAACGTTTGTGCAGTTCTTCGTTGCGACCGCAGATGGCCACTACCTGGGCACGATGTTGCAGCGGCAGCAACGACGCGATCAGCGCGTCAACAGAGCCGACACCAAAGCCACCCGCCGAAAGCAGGATCGTGGTCCGATCCGGCGCCAGGCCGTGCTTTAACCGCATCTGCTGTTTGTCTTTCTTCTGTGCAAACACTGGATCGATCGGAATGCCGCTGACCGTAATCTTATTCGGCGGAATGCCGAGCGCTTCAAGATACGCGCGCGCTTCGTCGAGCGCGACAAAGTAGCGCTCATAATGATGAACCAGCCACATCGCGTGCACATCGAAGTCCGTCACGATGATCACTTGCCGGCTCGAGAGCCGTTCCTTCGCCTTTAGCCACGAAACGATCTCCGCGGGAAGGAAGTGGGTGCAAACAATTAGATCGGGATGATACTCCCGCAGCAACTTAACAAACGGACGTGTGTTGAGCTTATCGAGGGCAAGGCGGCGCCGTTCGTTCTTCCAGGGCTTGTCGAGCTTGTCGTAAACCCAACCAGGCACTTCGGGAAGTTTGTTGACGAGATCGATGTAAGCCTTCGAATAGAGATGGCGAAAGACTTTGTTGGTGTAGTTAAGAACATCGATATGCCGCACTTCCCTGCTCTCGGCATTCTTAGTTTGTTGAAACGCTTTCTCGATGGCTTCCGCGGCGCGAAGGTGTCCCGCGCCGGCGGAGGCCGATAGGAGAAGGACCTTTTTCAGCATCTGTTTTGCTACGGTCTCGCCGGTCGCGCGGGCGAAGGTTTTGCCGGTGCAGGTCTTGACGGCGCAGTTGTGGCCGGCGCTGTCGTCGCGGGCGCTGCTGTTCCCGGATACTTCCGGTTGTAGTCGTCGATAAACGCTCGCGTGATATCGATGCTCGTGGACGCATAAACGATCGGCACCCGGTTGGCATCGAGGACCAGCGCGATACCCTTTGACTGAGCATACGCGTTCAGCGCACCGGCGATCTCATTTTGGAGTGGCTCCAGAAGCGTGATTGACTCTTTTTGATAACTGGCCTGCGCGTCTTCCTGTTTGCGTTTGATCTGGAGTTCGAGATTATCTGCCTGCTCAGTTTGCTGCGCCGTCGTCCGGGCGTCCTGAATCGCGCGCTTCGCCTGAATATCTGAGCGCAAGGCGTTCAAACGTTCGCGCATGCCGCGGATCTCCGTGCGGACCGGTAGAAACCTGGCTTCGAGCGTTTTCATCCCATTCATCACGCGCGTGATGCCGGTCTTCTCATTGCTGAAGGCAGACGAGTCGATGATCGCGATAGTCGCGGGCGCCGCCGCTTGTGGGATCGTTTCAGCCGAGGACGTACCCATGGTCAGCAGTGTTTGTCCGAGAATCGTGAATGCCGCAACCGCGAACGCGGCGACAAGTGTGCGAAATACTTTCATTGCTTCAGCTCCTTAGAATTGTTTTGCCTGCTGCCGGGGATAATCCACCGATTACGCAGATTGATTTTATAATCTGTGTAATCTGTGGATGTCGCTTATTGCACGGTGTACTGACCCTGCTCGATGCGCAGCATGTAAACCGGAACGTTCGCGTTTCGGTTTGCGTCGAGCGTGATCTTGCCGGTGACACCGGCGAAATCTTTTGTTTCCGCCAGCGCGTTGCGCACCGCGGCTCGATCATTCGACTTCGCGCGCTTGAATGCGTCGAAGAGCAAGCGTGCTGCATCGTATGCGGTGGCTGCACCTGCATCCGGATCGACGCCATGCCTGACGCGATAGTCCGCGACGAACTTCGCTACCAAAGGATCCTGACTACCGGCCCAGAAGTGATTGGCAAAGTAGACACCTTCAAACGGTTCACTGCCGCTTTCCATTAGATCCGGCGAGTCCCAGCCGTCGCTGCCGATCAGAATCGCTTTGACACGTGCCTGTTTTACTTCACGCGCCACGAGTGGCGCAGTCGTGTAAAACCCGGGCGCGAAGACGATGTCAGGCGCCGCTCGCTTGATCGCCTGCATCTGTTTCGACAACTCCGCCGCGTCAGCTTCGTAGCTTTGTTGTCCAACGATCTCTCCGCCGAGTTTCTTAAACGCTTCGCTGAAAAACCCCGCTAACACTACCGCATAATCGTTCTTCTCATCCAGAACGACTGCGGCGGTCTTAGCTTTCAATTTGTTCCTGGCGAAGTCTGCAATCGCCTCGCCCTCACTCGAACTGATAAAGCAGGCGCGAAAGATGTAGTCGCCCTGCATTGTAAGCTCCGGCTTAACCGAAGCAGAAGAGATCATCGGCACCTGATTCTGCTGCGCGATGGGCGCCGCCGCCATGGCTCTGACGCTTACGGGCTCGGCGAGTAGCGCCTCGACTTTCTCTTCCTTGATCAGCTTGTTGACTATAGCCGGCACTTCCTGCGTGTTCGAGTGATCGTCCTCGACGACCAACTCGATCTGCCTGCCGTTGATCCCGCCACTGCGATTGACTTCATCTGTCGCGAGTCTGATCGCATTCAACGACGAGACACCATAGCTGGCCGTGGCTCCGGTCAGAGAAAGAAAGGCGCCGATCTTGATGCGGTCGGCCGCCGGCGAGGCCGGCTTCTCAATCTGGGAGCAGGCCGGTAATAGCAGTATTAAACCTAGAAGAAGAGCTCGCGTGTGTTTCATCGGGCGCTATTAAAGCAAGCCCTTTAGAGATTGCCAATTGCCGGTGATTTTCGTGGCCTTTTGGGCCGACATGTGATAGTTTGCACCTGCTTTCACGCCCCTTTTTTACCGAGATCTGCCAGTGGTAATGAGCTAAACACCCGAGGGGTCCTCGCCTGTCTTAGAAGCTTCGATTTGGAGGAATCTAGATGAGAGTAAGACTCATAGTTGTCGCAGCGGTTCTGTTAGTACTTAGCGCGATAGTACTGGTCCCGCGAATTATCGAGGCCAAGCGCTCAAAATCGCTGGCGGCTGAGCCGGCAAATTCCGTTGTCACGAATCCTGTTCAAGGTAAGAAACCAGAAATGTCGGTGGGCCAGTCCATCCGGAACGACACGTCACGGCCTGTCCGGGAGATGAAACAGTTGCCGGTGTTCAGGCCCAAGGGTGAGCCCAACAAGAACCCCAAGATTCAACACCCACATAGAGACGCTCCGGACCGCGTGGTCCAGAAGTCAATTGCCGCCGACGAGTTCACGCAGGCGAACATGCCGACCGCCGATTTGAACTTCAACGGTATGCAGTTTCCCGGCGTCGCTTGCAACTGCGCCCCGCCCGATACGAACGGCGAAGTCGGCGCGACGCAATACGTCCAGATGGTCAACGAAGGCTTTCAGGTTTTCGACAAGACAACCGGAGCTTCACTCTTAGGACCATCAGGCATCCAGACAGTCTGGCAAGGCTTTGGCGGCGTCTGCGAATTCAACGGCAGTGGCGATCCGGTCGTGATGTACGATCAGCTTGCAGACCGCTGGATACTTACGCAGTTTGCCGGCGTCTCGATTCCGACCGATGAGTGCGTGGCCGTTTCAACAACCGGCGACGCGACCGGCTCATACCATCGCTACGACTTTCACCTCGGATCGAACTTCTTCGATTATCCGCACCTCAGCGTCTGGCCCGATGGTTACTACATGAGTATGAACGTATTCAACTCATCGGCCACCGCGTTCCTTGGACCACAACCTTTCGTGTTCGATCGCGTGAAGATGCTGTCCGGACTGCCGGCGAGCTTTATCACGCCGGGCATTACTGGTGGTCCACTAGAGGAAACTTATCTGCCGGCAGATCTTGATGGAGCGAATCTGCCGCCGCCGGGTGCACCCGCCACGTTCATACAGTGGCCGGGCCTGGGTGCGTATCGCGTCTTTCACTTCCACGCTGACTTCGTCACACCTGCGAACTCTACTTTCACGCTCTTCGCGAGTACGCCTGCGGCCGGCTTTACACAGCTATGTCCGCTGACTAGATCGTGCGTTCCGCAATCAAGCACGACGGCGCGGTTGGATGCGATTGCCGACCGGCTGATGTTCCGGGTGGCTTATCGTAACTTCGGTAGCCACGAATCCGTCGTTGGTAACTACACGGTAAACTCCGGAGGCGTGGCCGGCATTCGCTGGTTCGAGTTGCGCAATGTGACGAGTGGACCAGTGACGGTAGCGCAGGAAAGTACTTACCAGCCTGACACTACCTGGCGCTGGATGGGAAGCGCGGCCATGGACCGCGACGGAAATATTGCGATCGGTTACAGCGCGTCCAGTGCAACCATCTTTCCGCAGTTGCGCTACGCGGGCAGACTGGCCTCCGATCCGCTCAATACGTTGGGCCAGGGTGAAGCGACCCTGTTCGCGGGCACTGGAAGTCAGACAGGCACCGGCAGTCGCTGGGGTGATTACAGCTCGCTGACTGTCGATCCGATCGACGATTGTACTTTCTGGTTCACCAGCGAGTACTACGCGACCACGACCAGCTTCAACTGGCGTACACGAATCGGTTCTTTCCGGTTCCCTACGTGCGGTGGTAGTCCGACACCTACTCCGACACCAACGCCAACTCCGACGCCGACTCCAACTCCAACGCCGACACCTACGCCCACTCCTACTCCGACTCCGACACCGGCGCCGATTCCGAACGCTCCCAGCAATCTCGCGGGAACGGCGGTCTCGACGACTCAAATCAATCTGTCGTGGACGGATAATTCAAACAACGAGCAGGGCTTCAGGATCCAACGTTGTACGGGTCAAAACTGCACGAACTTTGTGCAGATTGCACAGGTTGGGGCTAACGTGACGACGTTCCAAAACACGGGACTAACGGCGAACACTCGCTATCGTTACCGTGTGCAGGCATTCAACGCTTCGGGTAGCTCAGGGTTCTCGAATATCGTGACCGTGAAGACCCCGAATCGTTAGTACAAGAGGGTTTGACAGGATTACAGGATTTACATGTTTGTTCTTGTCATGAACAATCCTGTAATCCTGTCAACAATGCTTAATTGATCGTGAACTTGTAGTCGTCGGCGCTCTCAGAAAGCTTCTTGTCAGAGCTGTTATACGCTTCAACCGTCCAGCGGTAAGTTCCCTTCTCCAGCGGCTTGTTAACCTTGAACGAAGCGTCATCGACGCGCTCGTTCACGTACGGCGGCGTGATCTGATGATTGTCTGGATAAAGCGTGAACTTGTAATAAGCTGCGTCAGGATAAGCGTCCCACTTTAGTTCCAGATCCTGTGCGCTGATAGTCGATCCGGCTTTTGGATTAACCGGTTTCAGATCAGTTTTGAACAGATGCGTTGGCACGACGAAGAGCGTCTTGTCGGCGACGACGTTGTACTTGGTGGCGCTGATGCCTGCGATGCCCGTGGTCGCAAAGACGTACGAGTCGGTGTCAAAAACGCGCACGGTCAGGCCTTCGTATTCCTTCGGAGGGACGTTTGTGATCACGAAGTCGCCATCTTTGTCAGTCTTCGCGGTGTAGATCTGGCCGCCGCAGCCGCTGAGAAAACGACTAAACGTCTCGCACAACTTCACTTCAATATTTGCAACGGGCGCGTTGTTGTAGAGGACCTTACCCTGGACGTTTCCCGTCCCTGCTGATGGCTTCACTTTCTCAACGCCCTGGACTTCGGCAGGTTGATTGGTTGACCCCGCCGTGTTCTTTGGCCCATCCTTTTTTGCGCAACCACTGAGAAGGCAAGCGCCGATCAGGCAGACCGCAACCGCAAGATTCTTGAGCATCGCAAAAATGTACCTTTCGTTTTAGTATTAGCGGCGGATTGTACCACTATGAAAACGATAACGACCCTGGCTTTGCTGCTTGCAGTTTCTCTTGCAACCGGCGCTACTCAAACCCCGAACTCCTTCGACAGCTTCTGGCAAGACTTCAGGACTGCGGTTGGTAAAAAGGATGTAGCGACAATCGCGCGATTGTCGAAGTTTCCGCTCGAGATGTCGTATGGCATTGCTCCGATAAAGACCAAAGCTCAACTCAGCCGGCGCTATCGCCAGGTCTTCAACGAGCAGACAAATGCGGCCGCTTGTTTCGAAAAAGCCAAGCCGGAGGTTAACGCGGACAATCCAAAGTTGTATAGTGTTGCCTGCCCCGACGCCGCCGGAAATGAGGTGGTCATCTATCACTTCGAGCAGACGCGTTCCGGCTGGAGATTCACTGGCCTCGACAACTTAAACGAATAGAGCCGCAAAAGGCACAAAAGACACAAAAGATCTTTCCTCTCAACCGAGGTAACGAATGCGTAAACTAAGGTTATTTGCAGTTATTGCGATCGCTCTCCTGGTGTTCATTCCACCTGCGGCCATCTCGCAGCGAACCAGCGTTTCGCGCATGTTTCCTGTCTATGAGAATGGCGGCAAGGCTGACCTCGTTGTTGATCCGCAACGATTCGTCTCACAGATGGAGATTGTTGACCGGCTGTTTACCGAAGGTGATTGTGCCATCGAAGAAGGAGCGGTTGGTTCCACTGGTTATCGCCGGCTGCTTCGGTTCGACACGGTCGTGATGAACAGTGGCGATGGAGATCTGGTGGTTGGCGATCGTAGCGATCCGAACAACCCGTTTGCTGAGTTCTTCGAATTTGCTCCCTGTCACGGACACTTCCACATCCGGGATTTTTCCGTTTACGAGTTGTTGAATGTGGATCGAACGCTCGTGGTGGCCGCGCACAAGCAAGGCTTCTGCATGGAGGACTCCTTGAAGTACGACGGCGGCAAGTCACGTGGCTTCGATTGCGCCTTCCAGGGCATCACTTCGGGTTGGGGCGATTGGTACTTCAAACAACTCACCGGACAGTGGATCGATATCACCGGCGTTCCTGAAGGCGATTACATCGTGCGGGTGAGAATCAACACCGCAAACACATTCGACGAAGGTTCAAATCGTTATGTCAACGATGTCGAGACCTCGATTCATATTCCCGATCCACGCAAGAAGGTAAAGGTCGATACCCTGCCACTCATTAAGGCGAAGTAGTTTTTAGTTGTTGTCTGCGGGCTGTGTGGTCAAGGCAGGCTTCTGGATGATCTCTGTTAGCTGCGGACTGAGAAGCAGTGTCGCGACGATGAACGCTGAAGCGAAGAAGTAAGGCGACGAAACCCCCAACCGATCGAACGCCCAACCAAAGAAGAGCGGCGCTATCGCGCGCGAGACTCCGCCATACGTCTGTTGCATTCCCATGTAGAGTCCACGTTCTCGCGGGCTGATCACGCGCGACAGGAGCGCAGTCACGCACGGAAAAGTAAACGCGGTTCCAAGCGGGATCAGTGCCACGGCAATTCCCAGCATCCACAGATTTCCGGCGAGCGGCATTCCTACTACTCCAGCCGCGAGTAGCAACAGTCCGAGGCGTGAGAGTCTTGCTTCGCCCAGCCAATCGACCATCCGTCCGAGCAGCAGTACACGTGTAAATACCGAGATGGATCCGATGTACATGAAGAAGTAACCGATCGTGTGCTCGGTGACCTGGAAGCGCACATTGAGAAACAACGCCAGCACCGAGAAGCTGCCCTGATACGCTCCCATCGCGATCGCATAGATCCAGATCAGTCGTGAGGAAGTCTCGCGCGAATGAGAGATCACGCGCCAGATAGCTTCACGCGAGCTGCGGCGGACTTCACCTTCCAGCAGCACGTGCTCGCTCGCATCGCGGGATTCCGTCAGATACTTAGCCGCGAAGATTATGTTGATTAGACAAAGTGCGGCAGCGAGCACTCCTGGTGCGGCGTGGCCCAGTTCGAGTGTCGCAGGGCCCGGCATCAGATCGCGCTTGCCCAGCACGATGGCGAAGGATCCAAGTACCGGACCGAGTGCGACGCCGAGATTGGTAGTGGCTGAAAGCCAGCCGAGCGCGCGTGCTCGATCTTTAGGCTCAGTTGTGTCCGCTACGTAAGCCTGAATCACGCCGACAGTTCCGCCACCGGCGCCCTGCACCACTCGCGACAGGAACAGCAGTATTAACGAATCCGCAAAACCAAAGATGAGATAGGCGATACCCGCTGCGCTCAGCGCAATGATCAACGTCGGCCGGCGTCCAACTCGATCCGAAAACTTACCCCACAGCGGCGCGCTCAAAAGCTGCGCGACGGTGTATGCCGCGATAATCAATGCAGTGATAAAACCGATACCGAGATGAAATCCCAAAAAATTGATTCCATCGCCGCCGAGTGATTTCACGTAAAACGGGAGCAGCGGAATGATCATCAACAGTCCGACCATGTCGATGAACGCGGTTGCCATGAGGGTGAGGAGTTTTGGCGGAATCTTCCGCACTTCGCGCCAAAGCACGTAGAGGAGACCGATACCGATCGCGACTAGTAAGACGCGGATTACCGGCGATTGAAACGATTGGGCGAAGTTCTGTTGCAGGAACATCAAGGTATGCCAACCATAATACACTAACTGCTAACGCCTTTTTGTCATAGCCACGTGACAGGTCCGCTGTATGGTGAGTCTTCATAAAATTGATTATTTCGAAGGAGTGGCTCTTAACGATGAAGCTTACTGAGTTTTTGCGGAGTGAGTTGGACCGCGAAGTCGTGCGTTCACGAAAGGCGCTCGAGGAGGTTCCCGACGGACAGTACAACTGGAAACCACATGAGCGATCGATGATCTTCGGCTACCTGGCGGACATGGTGGCGACTATTCCGACGTGGATCACAATGGAGATCGAGCGCGACGAGTTGGACATCGCACCGCCGGAGGGCCAGAGCATGAGGCCGCAACCGAAGGAGACGAGCGCTGAGTTGACGAAGGCGCTGGATGAGGCGGCGGAGCAGGCGCGCAACGCGCTCGAGAAAACGTCAGACGAGCACTTGATGACGAACTGGAAGTTACTGGCGCAGGGAAAGGTCGTGATCGAGTCGCCGCGTTACGAGATGATACAGGAAACGATCAATCACTGGGCCCATCATCGTGGGCAGATGACGGTTTACTTACGATTGCTCGGCGCGAAGGTGCCGGCGCTTTACGGGCCGTCCGCGGACGACTCCTCGTTTTGAGAGACGCCAGGCTAAGGCTGGACAGGATTTACAGAATCGAACAAGATGTTTTCTTTTTGAAAGGGTAGTGCGTGGTGAAGCGCTCTGTAGGAGACGGAAGGTCTGCGTAAAGGCTCATCAAATAATCCTGTTCAATTCTGTAATCCTGTCCAGGATTTACAGAATCAAACAAGATGTTTTCCTTTTGAGTATAGTGCGTGGTGAAGCGCTCTGTAGAGACGGATAGTCTGCGTAAAGGCTCATCAAATAATCCTGTTCAATTCTGTAATCCTGTCCAGGATTTACAGAATCGAACAAGATGTTTTCCTTTTGAGAGGGTAGTGCGTGGTGAAGCGCTCTGTAGAGACGGAGAGTCTGCGTAAAGGTTCGTCAAATAATCTTGTTCAATTCTGTAATCCTGTCCCAGCCTTTCCTTTTAGACGGCTCTCGCTGTCACGTAAGTAATCCGGCGTTGCTCATTGCTCTGGAGTTTCTTGGCCCAGGAAGTGTCGAAGTTGCGCCAGTCACTAACGACACCACGCTCCATGATCTCAAACCCCGCGCCCGCATATCTGGGACTCAATTCCTGATCGATGAATTCAATCGTTAACCGCGTGAGACCAAGTCGCTCAATCTCAGTCTGATCGCGGACGGGATCGAGACCGATCACGACCTCCAGCAACGCCCCGGGCGCGCAAACCCTTCTGAGGTTCTCCAACACACCACTAACACCTGTCGCCACGGCGCGCAGCAAACTCCCCCACGGAAAGTGCACATGCACTTCGTCCGCTACGCCATCGAGTTCTGACGGCAGCTCTTCAACCGCCGCCTGAATGAACAGCACATTAGGCGCGCCGCCCTTAGCCGGCTTCCGGTGAATCTTCTCTGAGATCTTCTCGAGGGGACGAGTGTTCGGATCGATTCCGATGTAGAACTTCTTCGGGTTTTCCCGGGCAGACTGGTACACAAAGCGACCGTCTCCCGTCCCGATGTCGATGATCACTCCTTCGCCGGTATGGTGCGATAAGCTCGTCGAAAGAGTTTTTGTCCAGTTATCAGATGGTGCTACCACGAATTGTCTTAATCATAATGGTCACAGATTACACTGATGAAGACTAATCAGAAAAGTGAGCGTATCCAGCCGCCATCGACTTGAATCGACGTGCCGGTGATGTAACTCGCGCGCTCCGAGACCAGGAACGCCGCTAGCGCAGCAAACTCGCGCGGCTCGCCAAGACGGCCCATGGGAATTTCCTTCTCCCACTTGCCGCTAAATTCTTTCGCGCTGATTCCCTGCTTCTCCGCCATCATCGTGGCGAGTTCCTCGAGACGCTCCGTGCGCGTGTAACCCGGCAGGATGTTGTTCACGGTAATCCCGTCCGCCGCGACTTCATTCGCGAGCGTTCGTGCAAAACCCGTAAGCCCGGCGCGCAGGCTGTTGGATAACATCAGGTTCTCGACAGGCTGTTTTACTGCGATCGAAGTGATGTTCAATATGCGGCCCCAGCGTCTCTCCTTCATTCCAGGCAAAACCTGCCGTGCGAGTTCGATGGCAGAGAGCAGGGTCAAACGTAATGCCGCGTCCCATTGCTCTCGCGTCAACTGATCGAACGTTCCCGCCGGCGGTCCACCTGCGTTCGTGACCAGGATATCGATCCGTCCGAATCGTTCCGTTCCCGCATCTACCAGGCGCTTGATGTCGTCAACAACCGTAACGTCAGCAGGCACGGCCAGCACATGTGCGCCGGTGGTGTCAGCGATGGCTGCGGCGGTGGCGGTGAGTGTGGCGGTGTCGCGTGCGCAAAGTACAAGCGAGGCGCCTTCGGCGGCCAGCTCTTCAGCCACGGCGCGTCCGAGTCCCTGACTACTCGCCACAACGAGCGCGACTTTGTTCTTTAGTCCGAGATCCATGGGGCCGCTACTTCCGCCTGAGATAATCGTCGGTCTTGTCGAGCCAGTCTTGCCGTGGTGGACTGAAGATATCGACGTCGAGCGTATCTGCGAGCGCTTCAGCCTTGTGCTGAACCAGTGAGGGAATGTGCAACACTTCACCCGCCATCACGTCGACCACCTTTGCTTCGTCCTCTCCGATCCAGAATCGCAGTCCGCCTTCAAGGATGTAAGTGAGCTGCTCGTTCTCATGTGAATGCCGCGGAACGATCGTGCCCTTCTTCAGATAGACATGGGTCAACATCATTCGATCGGCGGTTATCAGCCGCCGATCGAGCATGTCGGTTACCTTTTCCTTGGGCATGTCGTCCCAGCGGTAGAATGTCACGTCGCGTTGAGTCATGTGTAATTGGTCTCCTGTTTCGGACGACAGATTAACCACAAAAACACGAAGACACAAAGATGATTTCTACCTTTGTGTCTTCGTGTCTGTGGTTAATCCCGTTGAAGACTTAGTTCTTGCTGGGCTCGTTGCGTGCCCTAAGGATCTTGCGCAACTTCATGCGGGCCTTGTGCAACTGCGATTTTGACGTGCCCACTGCCACGCCGAGCATCCGTGCGATCTCCTCGTGCTCGTGTCCCTCGACGTCGTGCAGGACGAAGACCGTCCGATACCCCGGCGGGAGCTGGGTCAAGGCGTTATCCAGAGCGATGCGATCCATCACGGGCATCGCGTTTGGATTCTCTGTACCGCTGACGATCTGAACCGGTGTATCGCCCTCTTCAGTCGTCTTCTCGAGCTTCACGCTCCGCTTGCGGAAGTGCATCAAGCACTGGTTCACCGTCAACCGGTGCAGCCACGTAGTAAAGGCAGAATCGCCTCTGAAGCTGCCGATCTTGCGGAATAGCTGGATGAACGCCTCCTGGGCGAGATCTTCTGCCTCAGCGGCGTTTTGCGTCATTCGGAGACACAAAGAATAGACACGGCGGTTGTGACGCTCATAAATCTTTTCAAATGCCTCCATGTCGCCCTTCCCGGCCGCTATCGCTAGCGCCAGATCGGAATTGGGCGCCGGTTCCGGTTTCTTTGTGGCCACCAGGCCACCGTGCAAAATTGGGAAGACCTCTGTGTTCGTCATAGTTCCCCTATCTTGAGCAAACAAGGGGCCACGAAATGAGCCTAAAAACGCCCAATAATCACGAAATTCATCCGCGTTTTTCACAGTTTTTCGACGAAAGCGGGTCTTGGCTACGGAAAGCGTGTAGTGAAGCGAAGCAGACGGGCAACCCGGCTCCGAAAATATGCAAGCAAACTACAAGAAAAGCTTTATATGAGAGGCAGGAACAGATTACAGGAGCAGGAGGGATCCGAACCAGATCCCGCTCCTGCTACCTGCTCGTGCATCTGTAATCAGTCCGAAAGACGGACGCGCCGTCCTGACTACGGTCGCGCCGAAGATGACGACGTGGTCGGCTGATTCAAACCACGATTGATAATCATCTTCACTTCCACGCGGCGATTCTGGGAACGACCCGAAGCCGTGGTGTTGTCGGCCACCGCTTCGGTTTTGCCATAACCCATCGGCGTGACAAAACGTCGTAGTGGAATCTTGTGCTGCACGGCCAGATACTGCACGACGGCGTCAGCACGCTGGCGGCTAAGCCGGAAATTCTTGGCTTCGCTGCCAGTTGAGTCGGTGTGGCCCGCCACTTCGATCATGAACGCTTTGGCGTTCACTGTTTTTGCGGCCAGCGTATCAAGTGTCGTCTTTGCCTCAGGCGAGAGCACCGCGCTATTCGTGCGGAACGTAACTGCAACCGTCTCCTGCACGTCGTAGTCATCGAGAGCTGAAACGCGCTCATTCACGGCTTTGACTTCGGCACGCGCTTCCGCGGCGACTGCATAAAGCTCATCCATTTGGCCGGCCATTCGTTCCTGATTGGCTTCCACCGGACCCACTCGAGCATCTGTGGTCATCGCAGCGCGCATGTCTGACTCATTGAAGCGAATCTTATCGGCTACGAGTTGACCCTGAGCATCACCGCGTCCTTCAACTTCGACGATCAGTCCACGAAGGATATCCGTCACCGGATATTTCTTACCGCTGCGCAGGAAGCCACCGTGTGTTTTGATACTCGTGTTGTCAGTAATAAGAACTTGATAGTCGGCTCGGCTACGATCGCGAATCGTGAAAACATCAGCATCACGAGTGATAACGACGCCTTTGAACTTCATCTTTGCGCCGCTCGGAACCGAACGCATCGTGTTCGGGTCTCGCGTCGGTTGCATGGTTGACACCTGTCCCAAAACTGCGGGCGCCACCGACATCAAGACGGCCAGAACACAGCCCACTGTAAATGGGTAGAATCTCTTAAAGCTCATAGTTTTGCTCCTTCAATTTGCCTATTCGGGAATGCACTAAGGCGCACTCCGGGGCGCGTCTTTTGTCGTCGGGGCATTTGTGAGTGGGGGTGGAAAAAGATTAACAAAAGCAGCGCGAAAATTAAAGCCCTGTTTCAGAAGCGATGGCCCCACGCGCAGGTTCGCTCAAATTATTGCGATTTCATTGGGTTAGCGTTCGGACTATGTGCGGGTGCGTAGAAGAGTGAACGCTGGCGGTCAACCACAAAGACACAAAGACACTAACTCTAAATCCGTACCTGGTGTCTTCGTGTCTTTGTGGTTAATTCGCTTGTCGTTCACCGAGGCAGTAGCAGAGGCCGTCGGGCGCAACGACGAAGAAGACTTTGAACTTTTTATCGCCGTACTGATCGATCCTGAAGTCAGGACTCTTGTTCGTGAGCCCGTTTTCCTTCAACTCGGCGAAAGCGGTTTCGGCGTTATCGACTTCGAAGAAGCAACCATCCTGAGTTGGGTCACCGCCGTTCTCAGCCAGGCCGATCTTGATCTCGTCTCTCGCTAACACAGCGCTCTTGTGGGGAGAGTCGCCGCGTGACTCGATGTGAAATCCCATGACCGTTTCGTAGAACGGGATCGCCTGGTCCACATTCTCAACCGGGAGATTCATCTCATCACCCTGGTACGGCCAAGTGCTTTTAAATACAGACTTCACGTTGAGACTACTCTTTCTTGGTGATTCGACCGATAACGAAACCGGCTCCAAAGATCATCGTCAGTAGCACGAACACTGGGATCATCGTGATGAACGTGATCCAAAGTTCTTCTAACATGGACATCCTCCTCTGATCGCGACAGAGTGAGGTGGAGGGGCTCGACGACAATCAATTTAATGGATTCCTGCGGCTCCGGGCAAGAAATCTCTTTAGCCGTGGCCAAATATTCTTTGCCACTCAGGCTACCTACCTTCAAAATTTCGCATCAATAGCGTTAGCCAAAATGATTAGTTCTTCGCGCGGTCTCCCCCGCATTGGTCCAGAGTAAGACTACAATCTGAGACCACGCTTTTCTCGGTCTCAAACGAAATACAACCAGGGATTACCCGAGGCAGCGAAACGCTTTTTGTTCGCAAGCATGATGCCGATGTGTGCCCGCAACTAAGGAAGGATCTATGCGCCGTCGATCGATTCTCCAATGGGTTTTGCTAACCGCAGTCTTTATCAGCGCGATCTTCATCATGTCGCGATTCGTCAATCACGACGATGCGCACGCGGCCGCAGTCAATAAGCAGGAACAGACCTCCGGCTCGCTTCGTGTCGTAAACGCCGAAGGTAAAGTCACTAACGACTGTCCTCTCAAACACACCACCGTCAAAGCGGAGGTCAGCGGTTTCATCTCGCGCGTGACCGTAACGCAGGACTTTGAAAACCCGTTCCCAGACAAGATCGAAGCCGTCTACATCTTCCCTTTGCCACAGGCTGCCGCCGTCGACGATCTGACGATGCGCATCGGCGACCGCACGATCAAAGGAACGATAATGCGGCGCGAAGATGCCCAGCAGGCCTACCTGTCGGCCAAGCGCTTAGGAAAGGTGGCATCACTGCTGGACCAGGAACGGCCAAACATCTTTACGCAGCAAGTTGCCAACATCCTGCCGGGCCAACAGATTCGTGTCGTGATTAGTTATGTTGAGACTCTGAAATACGAAGACGGCTCTTACGAGTGGTCGTTTCCAATGGTTGTCGCCCCACGCTACGTCCCAGCCGCAGATATGCAGGCTGAAGGTCGTGATGCGGCTCGCATTTCTCCTCCCAATGCCCCTGACGGGATGCGAGCCGGTCACGATATTTCTCTCGAACTGGATCTAAACGCAGGTGTGCCGATTCTCGGAGTTAACTCCCAAACTCACGAGACCGAAGTCGAGCTGGTCAACGATCGGCGGGCCAGGGTCCACTTAAAAGATCAAAACACGATACCCAACAAAGATTTTGTGTTGAAGTATCGAGTTGCGGGTAGCTCCATCAACGACGCCGTCCTCACTCATCGATCCGAAAGGGGTGGCTTCTTCACTCTCATCTTACAGCCACCCCAGCGCGTTGCGCCGGAAGACGTGATGCCGAAAGAGCTGGTTTTCGTCGTTGACACCTCAGGATCAATGAGTGGGTTTCCGATAGAGAAAGCAAAGCAAACGGCACTACTCGCCCTGGACAATCTTTACCCACACGATACCTTCAACGTGATCAGCTTCTCGGGCGAGACGCGAATACTATTTTCGGAACCCGTTTCCGCAACGCAGGACAACCTGCATAAGGCAAGAAAGTTTCTCTCAGGCCTCAAAGACGACGGCGGCACCGAAATGATGAAGGCTATCAAGGCTGCCCTCGAGCCGTCTGACTCTCAACAACACGTCCGCATCGTCTGTTTTATGACGGACGGTCACGTTTATGCTGACGATGAGATCCTGGCTGCCGTGCGGAAGTATCGCAACGCACGAGTGTTCGCGATGGGTTTCGGCGATTCTCCGAATCGTTACCTGCTCGACAAGATGGCCGAGTATGGTCGTGGCGAAGTCGATTACATTTCCGAAAAAGGAGACACTTCGTCCGTCGCACGTCGCTTTAACGAACGGATTCGTAATCCTCTGCTCACAGACATCTCGATCGATTGGTCCGGGCTACCCATAACGGACGTCCTTCCAAGACAAGCGCCCGATCTCTACGACGTCAAGCCTCTCACGTTGTCCGGACGTTACGCTCATGGCGCCAAAGGAACGATTCGACTGAAAGGCAAGATAGCCGGTGAGGATTTTGTTCGCGAGATTCCGCTTGAACTACCCAACACCGAAGCCGAACATGAGGCACTTGCGACCCTCTGGGCGCGCCGCAAGGTTGATGACCTCGTGCGCGAAGAGATGTCAAAGTCGCGCACCGATGGCGAACAAGATCAAAAACGCAACGAGATCACTCAGCTCGGGTTATCGTTCAAGCTAATGACCAAGTACACCTCGTTGGTTGCGATTGACGACGTAGTCTTCACCGGAACTGATGAAGCGCGACCTGTTCCTGTGACGGTTGAGGCGGTGCCTGGTTCAGTCATCAGAGGTCTCTCAGAACAAGTCACCGTAGTGGCTATGAGCAGTTCGAGTCTTATGCTCTCCGGCGATATGTCGGCGCAACAGATTTCCACTAGTTCTGTTGATAGTTTGCCCATTCTGGCGCGAAGCTGTGACAGATTCGTCTCTTTGGCCCCCACCGCCGAAGAGAAGTCCGTTGGGCTGGGACAAGCGAGAAGTGCTGCAAGTGGTCGGAACAACAACTTCACGGTTGATAGAGTCTCTGCAAATTTCGGCATTGCGCCGGGCGGAGAAACTCCTGGCGCGTCGGCCTCGGGTAACGCGCCGGCGCTTACCGCAAGTGGCGGAGCAAATGGACTGGCAACTCTGGACGCAATCAACGAGATTTCCATACGGACTTACGTGAACGAAGCGGAATTTGGTCGAAATGCCGGCGCCCAGGTCGCTTTAACCACACGCGCCGGGACTAACAAATTTCACGGCTCTGCATTCTACTTTGTCGGTAACGATTCATTCGATGCTAGCGATTGGTTTGCCAACTCACGAGGTCTGCCAAAACCACCCAGGAAACTAAATGTTTTTGGCGGCTCCCTCGGTGGTCCTATCAAGAGAGATAAAACATTCTTCTTCGGCGCTTACGAAGGCATGCGCTTCCACCAGCCCATGGTCGGTGTTACCGATGTCCCTTCACTTTCATCACGCGCCGCCGCGCCGTTATCACTGCGACCATTTATTGATGCCTTTCCAATTCCGAATGGTTCCGCGCGTCCGGATGGATTCGCTGAGTTTGCAGCAAGCTTCGACAATCCGGCGCGGCATGACGTCGGCAGCATTCGGATAGATCATCTGTTGAACTCACGACTGAATATCAATGGTCGCTACAGCTTTGCCAACTCCGGTGCTGACCTACGTGGCGCAGACCGCCTGTCGCTTAATACGATCAATCAGATTCGCACTCGCTCGCAGAGTGCCACCGGTTGGGTGACCTACACAGCATCGCCCACGATGATCGTGGAGCTATTTGCCAACTACAGCAGGTTGAGGGCTGACGGATCCTACATTCCAGACCAGTTCGGTGGCGCCACCTTACCCGGTGGCACCTTCGAACCGGGCTCCTTCACGTTTGATCTAAATTCGCGCAGCGCGGGTTGGATGATTGGCGACAGCAGCGCGAGCGTGCAACACCAGTTCAATATCGGTGGTTCCGTCACAAAGGTAGCCGGCGATCATACATTCAGGTTTGGCGTTGATTATCGCCGTCTGTCGCCAACCATCGGAGTGCGAACGTCTCAGCAGAGCGTGCTGTTCGATGGCATGGGCCAGGCGCTTACGGGAGTGGCCGGCAGGATAAATAGTTTGAGTCACGTTGGACCACAGCGCCCGGTCTTTGAAAGCTTTTCGTTTTTTGCGCAGGATCAGTGGAGAGTGACCAAGGACCTTTCCTTGCATTACGGAATGCGTTGGGAGGTTGCGCCTGCGCCGTCCTTTGAAGGCGAACAGGCGCTTACAGTTGATCAGGTGACAGATCCCGCGAAACTTAAACTCAGCGCATCGGGTGGTTCGCTCTGGAAGACTACATTCAACAACTTTGCGCCGCGGGTTGGATTCGCTTACGGCCTGTTAAGAGATGATCCGCCTTCGCTCCTTCTGCGCGGCGGCGTAGGAATGATTTACGACGTCGGGCACGGTCGCTCGGGAGATCTCTTTGCCAATTCGGTTCCCTTTATTTCAGGGTCATCTGCCTTCAATACTCCGTTCCCCGCGGCGTCGCTGACAACGTCAAACGATTTACCCTTTGTCGCGTTTGATCCTCAACTGAAACTTCCTTACACGATCAATTGGCATGTTTCACTGGAGAAGGCTTTAGGCAGCAACCAAATCCTTTCTGCTTCTTACATCGGTTCGAGGGGAAAGCGGCTGCTGCATACCGAAACACTCTTCGATCAAAATCCGGACTTTCCGTTCCTTCGGCTCACAACGAATCGAGGCAATTCTGATTACCGAACGCTCGGCGTCACGTTCAGACGACGAATGGCGAATGGCCTGGCGGCGGACCTTTCGTATGGCTTGTCCCAGTCGCTGGACAATGTGACGGTCGATTCGGAACGCCGCATTGTCATGGCGAGCTCAAATCCCGGTCTCGATCGTGCTTCGTCTGATTTCGATGTCAGACACAAACTCACCGGCACGCTGTTCTACGCCTTACCGGCTCTATCGTCGCAAGGCATCAGCAATAGACTCACGCGCAATTGGACCCTCAATTCGATTTTCAACGCGCGCTCGGCGCGGCCGTTAAATGTTGTCTACATGTTTCCGACCTCTTTCGGTATTGCGTTTCTACGACCGGATTCAGTGAACGACGTTCCCTTGTTCATTCTGGATCCAGCGGCGCCCGGCGGTCGCCGAATCAATGCTGAGGCGTTTGGGCCGCCGGCAGATTTGGAGCAAGGGACGTTGCCGCGAAATAGTCTGCGCGGCTTCCCGCTTTACCAGCTCGATCTTGGTTTACAGAGAAAGTTCAACTTAAGCGAAGATTTGGCGCTGCAAATCGGGATGGAAGCGTTCAATGTTTTCAATCATGCGAACTTCGAAGATCCGCTGGGTAATGACCTCCTGATCGGAAGCCGTTTTGGTTCAGGGTTCACGCCGAACATGGCGTTTGGTGAGTCCACTTCGCTCGCCGGTCGCAATCTCTCAAGCGGTGGGTTTGCGTCGTTCTACGGATCGGGAGGCGCACGAACGATGCGGTTCTCGGTCAGGCTCTTGTTCTAAGAAAAGCTCTCACGCAAAGCCGCAAAGGCGCAAAGGAAGACGCCAAGGTAAGGCCCTTCGGGCTCCGGAGGTCTTGCCTTTGCGTCTTTGCGCCTTTGCGTGAGAAGTCTTTTTTCGTGGTTTAAGCTAAAATACCCCACGAACCACCCAGCGTTTATCTTGAGCCCGAATTGCATGCGCCTCTGAACTGCGCGCCATAAAACTCGTATTGGCTATTCATGACTGACTCAGACGACTCGACCGGAAAGCTCAAGGAAGAGCAGGTGGAGAAGAAGCGGCGGGAGGAAGCGTTGCCTGAACGCATTCTTCGCCGCGTGCTCGAGGGGATGGGCAGCGTCGTCGATCGACGGCTAGGTCGCACGGTCGAGCCGAGAAGCGGACTAACTACCTCCAAGCTCATCGAACGGATGAAGAAGCTGATCGACGAGCGTGTCAGAGACGAAGGCAGAAAGGGACGCATCGCTCCACATCACCTCGTGTTAAAGGTCGAATGGGGCACGCATTCGGAAGCCCCTCCGGAAATCCTAAACGATCTCAAAAACGAAGTTCTCGCTGCTGCGATCGATCACATTAACGATCATCGTTATCGAACGCTGGCCGAAGTGACCGTCGACGCTGAAGTCGATATCTTCACCACCGGCATCTCCGTCGATCCGACCTTTGGTGAATTCGAAGAGGATTTGAGACGGCAGGATGAAGAGATGCGGGCGTCGAAAGCAGGGCTGCCGATTCCGGGAGCAGCGCCGCCGATGCCTGACATCGAGGTGATTGCTCGCATAACGCTGCCGCAAGGAACAAAAGAGACTCCCTTGATCTTCAAACCGGGCGGCAAACGACTCAACGTCGGCAGGGCTTCGGACAATGAGTTGACCTTGAACGACGCCAGCGTCTCAAAGATTCATGCAGCTTTGCTGATGACGGCCGAAGGCACTTTACTCGTCGCCGATACCGGTTCAACCAATGGCACCTATTTGAACGGGCGACGCATCGCATACGGCGAATCGAGATTGATCGAAGATGGCGACGTGGTTGGGTTTGGCGATGTGGAAGTACGATTGCGCAAAAGTGAGTAGTGAAACTGGATGAACGTAGTCACAATACTTCTGCTTCTTTTCCAAACTCCTTCACCATCCCCCCTTCCAACCCCTCATGTGCCGGAACGAAGTCCGGCCTTGTTTACTCTCATCTACGTTGGCGGGCTGGCGCTCATCATCCTCTTCCTGCTACTCGGACTCATTCGCAACCGAAAGCTAACTTCTGCCGGTCCTGCGGTTCCAGAAGATCTTCCGAAAGCAGTCAAAAAGCGTTTGGGTTCAACTTCAACCAATCGCGGACTGCGAGCGTTGCGCTGGTTGTTCTTTCTGCTTTCAGTCGGACTGTTCGGCTTTCACGTTTACTGGGGCCAGTACGCCGCCGAGCAGAATCAGAAGTTTCAGGATCTAAGCTACAAAGATCTGCGCGTGCGTCGCCTTTCAGAATCGACCTTGCGCGGTTGGGTGTTTGATCGCAGTGGACGTGTTGACCAGCCGCTCGCTTATTACAAACGCGACACGAGTGGAAACATCCGGCGCGAGTACCCGATGGATAAGGCGTTTGCGCATCTGTTTGGATCGGATCGTGGCGATCCGGGATTGGAGCGTGCGCTCTTTGGCGTGCAGAGTGGCGCGTTACCGGAAGCGCTCGAAGTCGTCAAAGGACAGCAAGTCGAATTCAAGGGTAATCAGGACGTCCGTTTGACGATTGACCGCAACTTGCAACAGGAAGCGGTTAATCAATTGAAAGGAAAGCACGGCGCAGTCGTAGTGCTCAATCCTCAGAATGGCGACGTGCTTGCGCTCTACAGCGAACCTTCTTATAGCTTGCTGGAAGTCAACGACGAAGCTACCTGGATTCGACTGGAGGCAAACGAGAGAGATAAGCCGCTCGTGAGTAGAGCGCTTGGCGCTTACTACATTCCGGGATCGACGTTCAAGACAGTCACGATGATCGCCGCGTTTCTGGCGGGTGAGCAGGACACGGAGTTTACCTGTAGTGGTGGTGGTTACTATGCAGCGCCCGGAGCGAACGTGATCTACGACGATGCCGGACCGGCTGAAGTACACGGACGGATCAAGATCGATCATGCGTATGAAGTTTCCTGTAACCAGTACTTCGCGCAGATGGGAGTGAAGCTTGGTCCGGAGCGTTTGAAACGCGCGGCGCAATTGCTCGGCATCGGCGCGTACGACACGCCTTCAGAGGCATTGCGTGGGCGCAAGCGCCCGGACATCTGGAACGCCAGCACTGACGCGGTTAAGCGTGCACTCGCGCCGCGCGAAGCCACCATCGTTACCGGTAAGCAAGTGACGAGATACGATCTCGCGTTGATCGGTTATGGACAGGGGTTTGCCGGACAGATGACGCCGCTTCAGATGGCGATGGCAGCGGCGACGATCGGAAACATGGAAGGCAAACTGATGAAACCGCGGATCGAGATGAACGTTCCGCCGCAGCCTTTCAATCAGGTGTTGACGGCGCCGACGGCGGCGCGGTTGCGATCGATCATGGGACTGGTAACAGGTGGACCAAGTGGTACGGCGCGTGGTGTGTTTGCCCCGGTGAAGGCGGCGGGTATCAATACGGGTGGCAAGACCGGAACGGCGCAGAAAGTCGTGCCGGTTTACGATCAGAAGACGGGTGAGCCGAAGACCAGGCACAGGATCGAACGCGACAACAAGGGAAATATCATTCGTGAGTATGACGAAGTGATCATGGACAACGAGAACCCGCGCATTGATGGGTGGTTTCTGTGCATCGCGCCGCTCGAGAAGCCGCAGCTCGCGATAGCGGTGATCGTCGAGGGTGGTGGATACGGATCACGATCGGCGGCGCCGATTGCAGCGCAGCTCGTGTTGAAAGCGAGGGATCTTGGGTATTTCAGGTAAAGAAAAAACTTTCTCGCGCAAAGGCGCAAAGACGCAGAGTTCTGACCTTCGGCTTCAGGAGGTCTTCCTTTGCGCCTTTGCGTCTTTGCGTGCGAGATCCCTCTTGGGCGCTTAACGCATGAAGAACCGCGCATCATCACATTTGCTCATCATCCTGCTGATCCTCGGACTCGAGATCACCGGCTACATCGCCGTCCATCGCGCTGGTCTGCTGCGTGGCTACGAGACGTCGGTCATCGGCGCCGTGCGGGATCTGTTGATGTTCCTGCCATTGATGATGCTCGTCATCTGGCTCTCGCGTAACAAGCGATTCGCCGGCAACTGGGTCTTGTTCACCACCGCCGTATTGCTCTTCGCCTTCGGGATGCTGATCCAGTATCGCCTCTACAGCGATCCGGAATACAACGCGCGCAACAAAGCCGCCGCCCGCGAAGAGAAGATGCAGGCGCTGCGCACGCGCTACATCATGGAGAACTACGATCCGGTGAAGAAACAGTTGATGGGCTTGCCGCCAACCCCGGCGCAGCCGATCGACATCAGCAGTCTGCCGAAGAAGACCTCGAACTACTCGCTCTGGAACGCGCTCACTTCTAGTTACACGTGGATTCCAGTCTTCTCATTCTTTGCATTTGCGATCGCTTACTCGTTGTGTACACGCGACGGTTTTCTCCTCTGGCTGCAGCGCAACAGCTTCATCATCGTCTTGTTCACACTCTTGCCCTTGGCGGCAGCAGTCGTCACTTCCAGCGCGGGTAAAGCACTCGGCAACATGACCCCGTGGGAACCGTCGAAGATACCGTTCCTCGTTGGCTTCGCGGGCATTCTTACTGCGCGTTACAAGGATCTCGCTGAAACTTACTGGGGCATTCCGCGCGCACGCGACATCGTCCCGCTGCTCGTGATGGCGGTGCTGCCTTTCGTTCCCTTCTTCGCGTTGAAAGACTTCGGCCAGATGCTGATCTTCAGCGGCGCTTATACAACGCTGTACCTCGTTGCCGTTCGGCGCTGGCCGCAACTGCTACTCTTCGTCGGTTCGGTCGTACTCGTGATCGGCATCCTCGTCGTCGGCGCGCTTCCGCGCGACATCCAGGAGCAAGTGCCGATGTTGCCCACCATCGCACGTCCAATCAGCGCCGCGCTGCCGTCACGTATCCAGCAACGTTTTCACCTGTGGCTCGACGGTTTCGATCCGCCTTCACCGGAAGTCTCGTGGTGGAAACGAGACTATGAAGAAGCATTGAACGACGATCCGCGACTCAAGGAACTCGCCGAACAGAGTCCCGCGATGCAACGAACCGTCAACGTCGATATCTGGTTCGATAAGCTCGCATTTCAACCGTCGCAGGCAGTCTTTGGCATCGCTTCCGGACGCGAAA
This sequence comes from Pyrinomonadaceae bacterium, assembly GCA_044867735.1. Classification (GTDB taxonomy): domain Bacteria; phylum Acidobacteriota; class Blastocatellia; order Pyrinomonadales; family Pyrinomonadaceae; genus PSRF01. The sequence goes on from JBIOVO010000103.1 coordinate 29,975, forward strand.
CCGGACGTGGTTTTGGTCTCGGCTTCTCCGAGGTCATACCCATCGCCGACTCCGACTACGTTTATGCAGCCATTGCTGAGGAAACGGGCCTCGCCGGAGGCGCCGTGATCATTCTCGCAGTCATTATTTTCGTGGTCGCTGGCGTTCGCACTTCGCTGGAAGCGCGTGATATGTTTACGAAGTTGTGCGCCGCAGGTCTAACAGCGTTTATAGGTTTTCAAGCACTCGTGAACATAGGTGGTATCCTGCGAGCTTTACCGATGACTGGAATCACGCTGCCATTCGTGAGCCATGGCGGCTTTAGTTTGATTACCAGCTTCGCGATGCTTGGGATGCTGATGGCTTTTTCAAGCAGAAATGCGCGCGACAAGATCGTTTTGGACAGACCTGTGGCTAAGAGTTCTTCTCCCCTTAAGCTGGAGGCAGTGCAATGAGCGAAAACACTAAAACCTTCCAGATCCAGTCGTCCGCGCTTTCGGATCGCGGTCTGAATGAGCGTCGCCCGCTAAACGAAGACGCGATGTTGCACGACCGCGAGCGTTCGATCTTTGCAGTGGCCGATGGTGTCGGTGGTGCGGAAGCTGGTGAGGTGGCGTCGCAAACTGCCATCGAAGTTCTCGACGAGGCTTTTCGTCATCAGATCGAGGGCGCCGATGTGGAAGACTTGATGGAGCTCGCGATTCAACGCGCCAATGCGTCGATTCATCAGATGGCCCAGGAACATGCCAAGTTCTCGATGATGGCCACGACTATCGTCGCGCTTCATCTCAAAGGAAATGTCGCGACGTTTGGTCACGTTGGTGATTCGCGTCTCTATCGACTCACGCCGGAGGGAGAGCTCCGCCGCGAAACTGAAGATCATTCGATCGTCGAAGAGGAAGTGCGTGCCGGCAGGATGACACCCGAGCAGGCTGCGAATCATCCGAGTAAGAACGTTATCAGTCGTGCGCTTGGCGCCGAGCAGGCCGTTGACGTCGATATGAAGACGATCGAGGTCGAGGACGGCACGGAGTTCCTGTTATGTAGCGACGGCATCACGCGTCACGTGCCTGACAATGAGCTCCGACAGTTGATGGTCGTCAGTAATAGTCTCGACGAGCTTTGCAATGAACTGAAGAAGCGCTGTTACGAGCGTGGCGCGGAAGACAACCTGACCGTCGTTGTCGTGCGCGTCGGCGAGCATCTCAGGGCCTCAGATCGAATCGCGGATCTCGAACCGACGATCTCGCCTGAGGCGCAAACGGTTTACGCAGGTAATGGATCGGAAGGAGGTTTTGTTCCTGCATCGCGCATCGCGTTTCCGGCTCCCGAAAACCAGCCACCCACCGCGCACGAAACGCTCAATGTTGCTGCTCCAACAACGAAGCAAGGTGGCGGCAGCGCTACGCGGATTTTGGGCCTCCTTCTCGTGCTGGCGTTGCTTGGCGCAGCGTTTTACGCCGGAGCGCGTTACAAAGAGCGAATTCCCTTCCTCGCCACGAAGGTCCAACCAGCCCAGACGGCGGCTCCAGTTGCCGCAGCACCGGCGCCTGAGGAGCCGTTTATTCAGTTTGAAAGAGCACGCCGGCAAGTGGACAAGGATCCGCGCGCATGGCTGGCGACTGACATCGGTAAAGAATTGCTGAACTCGGGTGTTCAGAATCCGTTAGATTCTCCGAATACTGAGTTTCTGTATCTTTATGGTCGCGCAAATCTGTTGTCGGGAAACACTGACGAGGCCAGCAAAGCTTTTGACGCCGCGATTAGCAAAGCGGACCTCAATCCTTCTCCGGCTAACGCCACCATAAAAAAAGAGGCGATTCTCGGCCTGGCCGCCGTCAGCGTCAGGACACAGCGGGATCGATGGAAAGTGCTCAATCATTACGAAGAGTTGACGAAGCCTCCCGCCAATACCAACGCCCCTTAAACATGAACCCTGATCAGTTTGTGATGCATCT
>JBIOVO010000104.1:0-8415 GCA_044867735.1 Pyrinomonadaceae bacterium
GAACTAACGATCTTTGAGGTTCAAAATGAAAGTCAAAACTTTACTCCCACTCCTAATGATCGCGGTGGCGTTGTTCGCCTCCGCCGGCTCGTCAACCTACGGACAGCAAACTGAGAAGAATCCACCACCAACTGACGTCACTCGTACCAACGAATGGCTGCAATTTCGTGGACCAAACGGCACCGGCGTCGCTTCCGGCTTCGCGCTCCCGGCCGAGTTCAGTGCGACGAAGAATCTCGTTTGGAAAACACCAGTACCTTTCGCGCGATCGTCACCCGTTGTCACTGCCGATCGTGTGTTCATGACCGGCAGCGAAGGCGACAAACTGATCACACTCGCGCTGGATCGAAAGACAGGAAAAGTCTTGTGGCGACGCGACGTTGTTCGCGCCCGACAAATGACGATCTACAAGGCTAACGATGCAGCCTCGCCGACTCCGGTTAGCGATGGCAAGAACGTATTCGTCTTCTTTGGGGAACTCGGATTGATCTCTTATGGCCCAGACGGCAAGGAGCGATGGCGAGTACCGTTAGGACCCTTCAACAGCTTTTACGGTATGGCGGGATCGCCAGTGCTTGCCGGCAACACGCTCGTCATGGTTTGTGATCACCGCACGAATTCGTTCATCGTTGCGATCGATGCGCGCACCGGAAAAGAGCTCTGGAAAACGAACCGCTCCAACTATGAAGCATATTCGACTCCCTCCATTTACAGGCCGAAGGATGGACCGGCGCAAATCGTCGTGCTCGGTTCACAATCCGTCGATGCCTATTCGCTGGATAAAGGGGAGCGGTTGTGGTGGGTCACAAGAATCGGCTCGTACCCTAAAGGTGTGCCGCTACTTGGAACTGATCTGGTCTACGTGATGGCCGACGGCGGCGATGAACCGTTCTTACCGCCGTTTGACGAGAGTCTGAAGCAAGCCGACAAAGACAAGGACCAGCGACTTCACCGTGACGAAATGAAGGCGAATCCCGACGCCTACGATCACTTTGGCTGGCTGGACGCAAATAGCGATGGCTACGTCGATCGCGCCGAATACGACTTCGTGCGCAACTCAACTACAGCGGGCTATGGCTTGACCGCCGTTCGTCTCGCGGGTAAGGGCGACATTACTTCTTCGAACGTCGCCTGGCGTCTAACGAAATCCTACCCGAGCATACCGGCGCCGTTGATCTATAACGGTGTGATGTATTTGATGAAAGAGGGCGGAATCGTTTCCAGTCTCGATCCAGCGAGTGGTCAGATTCTGAAACAGGGTCGCACGCCGGCTGCGCTGGAAGAGTACTACGCATCTCCGGTCGCAGCGGATGGCAAGATCTTTCTCGTCAGCGCGAGCGGCAAAGTGACGGTGCTTAAGGCCGATGCGCAGTGGGAGATCGTCGCCGTCAACGACCTGGACGAAGAGGTCTGGGCCACGCCTGCAATTGCCGGTAGCAACCTTTACATACGCACACGCAGTGCGTTGTACTCGTTTGGAGCGAATGCGAAATGAGAGTTCTCTGCTTGCTGCTGTTCTTGTCTCCTCTATGCGTTTCGGCGCAGGGCCAGGCTGAGCCGTCTTCTGGATCGAATGTGAAGGTGATTCAGAAAAAATGGCGCGCCGAGGTCCACAACCCTGCGCTCGATAAAGACGCGATCAGTGTCATGAGCGAGCAGCAAGCAGCAGATCGCATACGGAAAAGTAACGAAAGAACGAGCCAGATCCTGAATGAGCGCGGGATGCCGTCTCAGACAACGACGGTTCCCGCGCCGAATCGCCAAACGGAACCTGGGATCTCAATGGTTTATGTTTACGAGGTGAAGTTCAATAACGCCGCCGGGAAGGCAATCCGCAAACTCGTCTGGGACTATGTATTCTTCGAGAAGGGTACGGAAAAAGAAGTGGGCCGTCGCCGGTTTGAAAGTAAAGTAAACATTAGTCCCGGCGCTACCAAAAATGTAGTGTTGCGATCACAAACTTCACCAACCGGCAGCGTCGACGCACGGACCGCCGGCAAGAAACCACGGGACCTTTACTCGGAGCAGGTCGTGATACAGAGGGTCGAGTATGCTGACGGCTCCGCGTGGCAACTGGTAACCCTCCGTTGATGACAAGAAAACATCCTGTTCATTCTGTCAATCCTGTCCACTCTTCCCGTCGACTTTTCCCGGCCCCCACAACGCCTTACCAGGTTTTGCGCCGGTGTGCTCTCCGTTCTTGAGTACGTGCGCGCCATTCACGAAGACGTCTCGAACGCCGACTGAGTACTGGTGCGAATTTTCGAAAGTCGAACGGTCGGCGATTGTTTCCGGATCAAAAATAACCACATCAGCAAACATTCCCTTTTGCAGCAGCCCACGATCCTTGAGGCCGAGATTGGTAGCGGGCAGGCTCGTCAATCTTCGCACCGCTTCGGCAAGTGAGATCACTTTTTCTTCGCGCACATACTTGCCGAGCAGACGCGCGAAATTCCCGTAGGTGCGAGGATGCGCTGCCGTTCTTAGAAACAAGCCTTCGTTAGCTATCGAGGCGGCATCGGAGCCGAACGAGACCCACGGTTGACGAATCTGCTTCCTGATGTTGTCTTCACTCATCAGGAAGTACATCGTGCCGATGCGAGAACGATCTTCGAGTATGAGATCGATGATCGTTTCGACCGGATCCTTCCCACGCATCTTCGCAACTTCGGCGAGCGTCTTTCCGATAAGCGGTTTTAGACTATCGCTCCTGAAACCTGCCAACACGATGCGATCCGGAGAACCGGACAAGAGATAAAGGTTTTCCCACTCGTTTGACGGCTTGCGAACTTGCTCAGCGATCATCTGGCGCGTGGCGGGATCCTGAAGACGCTTGTAGCCGGCCTCGCGTCCACCATCAAAGACCCAAGGCGGCAAACTGGCATCGAGGCCCGTTCCTCCAGCGGGATACGTATACATATCGGCAGTGATCCGGACGCCTTTCTTGCGCGCGTCTTCGATCATCCTTATCACTTTATCCATCTTGGACCAGTTGGCCTCACCCGACGCTTTGAGGTGATAAATCTCGACGGGCAGACCTGCTTCACGACTGATGCGAATCGTTTCCTCCACGGCTTCGATCAACTTGTCCCCTTCACTACGCATGTGCGCTGTGTATTTGCCCTTGTACTTCGCCGCGACCTTACAGAGTTCAATCAACTCCTCGGTCCTGGCGAAGAATGCAGGCGGATAGATTAGCGCCGTAGTGATGCCCAGCGCGCCTGCTTCCATCTCGCGACGCACCAACTCGCGCATCTGATCGAGTTGTGCCGGCGTAGGGGGTTTGTTTTCGAGCCCGATAACGTATTCGCGGATTGTGTTGGCGCCGATGAACGAAGCAACATTTTGCGAAATGCCCATCTTTTCAAGACCCTGGAGATACTCGGCGAGCGTGGTCCACTCGAATGGGAGCTTCAGATCGCTCTGGGAATCGCGTCGCCGTTTTTTCATTTCATCGTTAAGCGGCCCCATCGAACCTTCGCCGAATATCTGCGTCGTCACGCCTTGCCGGAGTTCACTCAACGAACGGCTATCTACAAACCAGGAAGTGGTGGAGTGCGAGAGCATATTAATGAAGCCCGGCGCCACTGCCAGCCCGTTGGCCTCAACGATCGTTGGAGCAGTGGCCTGACTAAGATCTCCGACTGCTTCGATTCGATCACCTTTGATTCCCACGTCTGCTTTTACGGGCGCACGCCCGGTTCCGTCATAGACCATGCCCCCGCGGATGATGATGTCGAATTGTGATTGCGCGACCGCAGCCTGCGCGTAAGTCACGACAGTCAGCGCAAGAACAAGGGTAAGAGATAACAGTCGGTGATTAGTGTTTTTCATAATCTTGGGAACCTCAGGGCGAGAGAGTGCCACAAGAAACCGGAAAAGCACAAAAAAGATTTCCAGTTCTCCATATGTGCCTTTGTGCCTTTTTCGCGGCAAACTATTGCGTCTTCGTCTTCCAATGTGGTTTTCTGTGTCCGCCATGAAGCACATTATCCACCCGCTACTAGCCGTCGCAATTCTGTTGGGCATCACCACGGCCTGCCGCGCGCAGACGCACTTTCCCGATACGCCTGCGGGCAATCAGGCCAAAGCGTGGCTTGAAGTCTTCAACGCCGGAGACGCCGAAAAGCATAAAGAGTTCCTGCGCAAGAATGCTCCCACGCGCCTCGACCGCGCCGACCGCGAGATGGGGTTGCGTGAGATGTCCGGAGGTTTCGACGTGAAGAAAGTCGAAGAATCTTCACCCACGAAGCTCGTCGCCCTGGTCCAGGAGCGCACCTCGGATCAGTTTGTTCGTTTTACTATCGAGGTCGATGCCACGGAGCAACATCAAATCACCCGCCTCATGTTGCAAGGCATCCCACGTCCGACTGAGTTTGCTCTCCCTCACCTGAGCGAGAGTGAACTGATCACGACAGTACGAAAGAAGTTGGATGAGACCTCCGCCGATCGTTTTTCGGGCGCGGTAATCGTGGCGAAAAATGGCAAGACTCTTTTCGGCCAGGCGTATGGTTTGTCAGACCGCGAAAAGAAAACTCCGAACACTTTGAAGACGCGCTTCAGACTCGGCTCAATGAACAAGATGTTCACGGCGGTCGCCACGCTCCAGCTCGCACAACGCGGCAAACTCGATCTTAAGACGCCCTTCGGCAACTACCTCACCGATTATCCGAACAAAGACGTCGCATCAAAGGTGACTATCGAACAGTTACTGTCGCACACCGGTGGCACCGGCGACATCTTTGGCCCTGAGTTCGACAAGAACCGTCTCGAACTAAAAACTCTGCAGGATTATGTGAAGCTCTACGGCAACCGCGGACCGGAGTTCGCGCCAGGCAGTCGTTGGCAGTACAGCAACTACGGTTTTCTGCTACTCGGAGTGATCGTCGAAAAAGTCAGCGGTCAGAGTTACTACGACTACGTACGCGACCAAATCTTCAAGCCGGCGGGAATGACTGCAACAGCTTCTGAACCCGAGGAGCAAGTTGTGGCCGATCGCAGCATCGGCTACACGCGATTCACTGGCGACGGCTTGAAGCCGAACACTGACACCCTGCCTTACCGCGGAACCTCCGCCGGCGGTGGCTACTCAACAGTGGAAGATCTGTTGAAGTTTGCGACCGCACTGCAAACACACAAACTGCTCAATGCGCAGTACACGGAGATGTTGACGACTGGAAACGTCGACACACCGATGGGTGCTAAGTACGCGTATGGATTCATGGATACGAACATCAACGGCACGCGCTGTTTCGGCCATGGCGGCGGAGCGCCGGGAATGAACGGCGAACTCAAAATCTGCCCCGGCCCAGGCTACGTGGTTGCGGTTTTAGCAAACATGGACCCACCAGCGGCCAGCCGGGTTGCGGATTTCATTACTAACCGGCTGCCAATGAAGTAAGAGCCATCCGCAGATTACGCAGATTACAGATTGAAACTGAAAGGTTCAGTAAGAAATCCGGTAATCTGTGGATTGCCTTTATCCCTCGCAAGGAGCAAAAACATGCGACTACGATTGCCGGCTATCCCTCTGGTTGTGCTGTGGTTAATGCTTTGTAGTTCCATAACTCAGGGACAAACGTCACCTTGCACCAATGCCGGCGAAAGCGGCCTGCCGCTGCCGAGCACTTTTCTTCCGGCAAGACTTCCGGAGTTTCAAACGCAGCTCAAGACATTTCTCACCAGTGGAAAGTATCGAAACCTGAAGTGGTGTGAAGACAAAAAGCTTCGCGACACCGGACCATTCGTTAACGGCGTCAGCTACGGCGTTCATCCGACCGTCAAAATTTACTACTCGCCCAAGGTCATCGAGTGGCTCTTGCACAGAGACTCAGGCAAGGCGATTCCGGACGGCTCGATGATCATAAAGGAACAGTACTCGCCGCCCGCCGCCAAATATCAACTCCAGCCGCCGAAAGGAATCAACGGTTGGACCATCATGATCAAAGACAGTAAAGGATCGCAGGACGGTTGGTACTGGGCCGAGATCTGGGATGCTCAATGTGTTGACAACAACGAACCTCCGTTTGCGTACCCGTACGCGGGATTCGGCCTCTACTGCGTGCGGTGTCATGCTTCGGCCGAAAAAGAACACACGTTCACTTACTCGAAAAACATCAAAGGCTTCCCCGGCGACCCTGATTCTTACTTTGTCGATCTGAGTTGGACGTCGTCACCCGTCAGTGCGCATGGAGCGGCGCCAACACAACCGTGTAGCGAATCGGCTGTCAGCGATCGAGATGTTCCCACGGCCGGACATAACACGGATGCGAGTGACGTCCAGGAACAATCGCTCTTTCGCCAGATGGCGTTGCTGAGACCTGCGACTCTCGATCCGAACTTCACTGCCTTCTACAACTCAATTGCGCCAGTGCCCGTAAACAGTGTGCAGAAATTTCCGGGTGAGACTTACGATCACATCTATCCCCAGAATATCGGTGCAGCGAAGCCTACGCCTTCTCCCAACCCAAACCAGTTTCTTACTTCCGATCAGTGCATGGGCTGCCACAGCGGCGGCACTTACGGCAACGTGATGCTCTACACCGGCACGAAGCAACCTGATGGCTCAACGCCGGTGATGAACGTTTCACCTTACGGCGAGTGGCGTTGGTCGCCGATGGGGCTGGCCGGTCGCGATCCGATCTTCTACGCACAACTCGAGAGTGAAATTGCTTTCGTAAAGAGTTTCTTCAAAGACGATCCGAACAAGGTCGCCGAGAATACCAAGAAGATCTTCAACACTTGCTTCAAGTGTCACGGCGTGATGGGGCAACGTCGTCTGGACGACGATCATGGTGGACCGGGCAAAGGTGATTTTGATCCCAAGCTCGTTTATGCCACTTACGATAACGACCAGCAGAATTACGTCTACGGAGCTTTGGCGCGCGATGGCGTGAGCTGCATGGCTTGTCATCGCATCGTTGAAGACAAGCCCTCGCCAAACTCTCGTGATCCATTCCTCGACTTCCTCAAAAACAATATCACCGGCAATTTCACCACCGGCGACCCTGGAGAGTTGTTTGGACCGTTTGAAGATAAAGAGATCGTTACCGACCCGATGAACAACTCGCTCGGCATCAAGCCGAAGCACAATCCGTACATCAAGAGCTCTCGGATGTGCGGCAATTGCCACACGATCAATCTGCCTTTGATGGACAACCCGGATGCCGATCCGAACAAACCTCACCTCGAACAGGTCACATATCTCGAATGGCTCAACAGTGGTTACCAGAACGAGGTTGGCACGAATTCTCGAGCGCAAACGTGCCAGAACTGCCATATGCCGACGAAGTACAGCAACTCCAAAGGCACACTGAACATTCCGTTGATCCAGCAACCGATCGCGTTCATCGAGGACGATCAATATCCGCAAACCGGTAATCGCTTACCCGATGAAAAGATTCGCGTGCGCTTCCGCGACAAGGGTTTCGCTCGTCATCAATTTCAGGGGTTGAATGTCACGCTTCTGGAGATCTTTCGGCAGTCGATGTCGCCGTACAAGTCGAACGGCACGAACATTCTCGCGAGTCTTGTCCTGGGCGTAAGGCAAAACGATTACATGTCAGGGCTAGACGATCTATCGACGGCGGTCGATGCTTTCGTGCAACAGGCGCAGAACTCTACGGCTGACGTGTCAGTCTCGACGACCACAGTCAACAATCAGAAACTGATCGCGGACGTAAAGGTTACGAACAAGACGGGCCACCGTCTTCCGAGTGGAGTGGGATTCCGGCGCGCCTTTTTAGAGCTTCGTGTTACTGACAACGAAACCGGGAAAACTGTTTGGTGTTCAGGTTGCACGAACGAGCTTGGCGTGATCATGAAAGGCGCAACCGACGAACGGCTGCCGTCAGAACTCTTCGACGTCTACAGAGACGGCAGCAAACCGGCGGATCGCGGCTATCCGGCGGGATGCAATAACAAGTATCTGCCGGGCATCAATCCGCAGTATTACCAGCCGCACTATTTCTGGGATCCGCAAAAGAACAGCGGCGCTGCGATCACGCGTGAGGATCAGGTTCAGATCTACGAGGAACTGAATCTGAATATTCAGTGCCAGATGACGACGAGTTTTCTACGTCGCGACTTTCAGTTGAAAGACAACCGGATGCTGCCGTTTGGCTGGACCAGCACCGGCCCGCTCAAGGCTGACAAGACACCTTACATACCCGCGGAATACCTTCATGAAACGCACCCGGTGAAGGTTGGCGGAGATCCTGCTTACGCGGATGGAAGTGGCACGAGCGTCGTGAGGTACGAGATCCCTCTGAGCGCATTCGGATCGCGGAATGTAACCGTCACCGCAACGCTGAATTACCAGTCAATACCGCCGTACTACTTGCGCGATCGCTTTAGTCAGGCGCCGAACGAACCGGCCACGCGACGTCTCTATTATCTAACGTCGAACATGCAGAC
>JBIOVO010000105.1:0-17944 GCA_044867735.1 Pyrinomonadaceae bacterium
CCGCCCGCCTCAGGGACCGCGCTCCAGCGGAGCGCGATGTGTCCGTGCAGCAACAACATTCGGCTCCGCTGGAGCCGCAATTAACTTTTAGGGCGTGGCTATAAACATGTGGTCCCTCCGGGACCCAGGCACTGTTGGAGCAACACACTATTACCCCACGTAACTTTGCGCCTTGCGCCTTTGCGCGAGTAATTCTTTTTATTTGCCTTTTCGAAGCAACGTTAGTCTCGTTCACCGAATCTTGAGCAGTGGAACAAGGTCTACCTAACTCCCCGAAGCCATTCACAGTTCAAAAACAAATAAGGAGAAAGTGATGAAGGTCTATCGTTCCTTCGAGAAGGTCCTCATTTCAGGCCTGCTCTGTGTCTGTTTTTGGACGGCTGTTTCGGCGCAGCAGAGCGGATCGTCCGCGTCCGTTTCCCGAAGCCGTGCCATCGTTTCGTCTGGTTCCAGCACCCCCACAACCAGCACCTATTATCCGCCCCCAACTTCTCACCCGACCTATAACCCTGCGCCTCCGGCTTTCAAGATACCCGAGGAAATTGCTGTCGAGGAGTTCGTCAATTATCACAAGCATCGACTGCCCCTGCCGAAAGTTGGTCAGGCGGTCGCGATGGATACTCGCTGGGGCAACGCTGAGATCTCGCGTTCACAACCCGAAGCGGTGTTGCAGATCGGATTTACCACGGCCGAAGTCAACGAACGTACCGATCTGAACCCGCTCAATCTCGTACTCGTCATCGACAAGAGCGGTTCGATGAGAGACGACGACAAGATGTCGCGTGTGAAGCAAAGCCTCCACACGATGGTCACCAAGCTACGACCCGACGACATCGTCGCGATCGTCATTTTCGACAACCGCGCCCAGGTGCTTCATCCGGCCACGCGCGTCGGTGACGGTTATGCGTTAAGACGCTCGATCGACTGTATCGAGCCTGATGGTTCGACCAATATCAACAGCGGGCTAATGCTTGGATACGCGGAAGCGAAGAAATACTTTCGCAAGGACGCGACCAACCGCGTGATCCTCCTTACGGACGGCATCGCGAATGAAGGTATCGTCGATCCCAGACGCATTGCAGCCAACTCGTCTGAGTACAACGCGCAGGGAATCGATCTCTCGACGATCGGCGTCGGACTCGATCTGAATAACGATCTACTGCGCACCCTGGCGAAGTCGGGACGCGGGCTCTACCACTTCATCTCCGACTACAAGGACATCGATAAAGTTTTCGTTAACGAAGTGCAAAGTCTCATTTCTTCGGTGGCGAAGAAAGTCGAGGTCAGGATCGAGTATGGTGCGGGATTGCAACTGGAGAAGATCTACGGTTACGAGCCGCGCCACGGTAACGGAAACGTCTCAGTCGTCCTCGATGACATGAACAATGGTCTGACGCAGGTCGTGATCGCGAAGTTTCGGGCAGAAGCGGTCAGGAGCGTGATCCCGGTGAAGGTCAGGCTTTCTTATTACGACGTGAAGCGCAAGTGCGTGGTTGAAGAAGTGCAAGAACTTACCTTAAGGCCGGCCGAAAGTGCTTCGTGCGAGCTGTTGATGGATGTTGAAGTAAAGAAAAACTACACGATCGCACAGCTTGCAGATTCGCTCTTCGAGATGACCGGTCTGGCGCGGCGTGGCGATTACTCGCGTGCGCAGCATGTGCTCGATTCTTCACTCGCCACCGCTTACCGCCGCTATCCGAACATGGAGGACGCAGACATCAGGTTTATCCTGAACATCGTCGAAGGTTACCAGCGCGACCTCAAGGTCTATAACGGTTATCAACGCAAGAGCGATTGCGGTGGTTGTAGATAACGGAACCTAACCACAAAGGCACAAAGACACCAACTGCGTAAGACTTCGTGTCTTTGTGGTTATTCTCATTTCCTCTTGACAGTCTAGTGAAGCTCCATTACTCTCCCGCCCTAGATTATCTAGGGAGGAGAGACCCCCGTGCTTGTAATCAAAGAGTTGCACAAGACTTACCCGAGCGGAGTCCAGGCGCTCAAGGGGGTAAGTCTCAACATCAGCGCGGGCATGTTTGGACTGCTCGGTCCCAACGGCGCCGGCAAGACCACGCTCATGAAGATCATGGCGACTTTGCTGGAGCCTGACTCAGGGACCGTCGAGATGAATGGCCTCGACCTTTTGAACAGTTCACACAAAGCGCGCCAAATACTCGGTTACTTGCCGCAGGAGTTTGGCTTTTATCCAACTCTCACTGCCGCGCAGACACTTGATTACTTTGCCAGGCTCAAAGGCGTCTTAGACAAGAAGGAGCGGCGCACACTGATCGATGCTCTGCTCGAGCGAGCGAATCTTTCATTCGAGAGAAATCAGCGAGTCGGCAGTTTTTCGGGAGGCATGAAACAGCGTCTGGGTATCGCGCAGGCACTAATCGGCGAACCGGAACTGATCATCGTCGATGAACCGACAGCCGGTCTCGACCCCGAAGAGCGCGTTCGCTTTCATAACCTGCTTGCCGAAACGGCCAGTGAAAAGACCGTCGTCATCCTTTCCACTCATATAGTTTCGGACGTTTCGAATCTCTGTAGCCAGATGGCCGTCATTCGACGTGGAGAGATCCTGGCATCGTGTACTCCCCAGCGAGCGATCGACCAGGTGAGGGAATCGATTTGGGAAGCGACCCTGCCGTTCGAAACCGTCGCCGTCTACAAGTCGCGCTGCAAAGTGATCTCCTCGCAGAGATTTGATGGACGTGCTCGTGTACGAGTGATATCAAAGAACGAACGGCCGGGCGAAGAATTCACTTCCGTCGCGCCAATCCTCGAAGACTATTACTTCGACCTTATGGGCCAGGCGCAATGAGAATCCCATCTCTCGCGACCTTCGGGGCGGTATTTCAGGCAGAAGTGATCTTCAACGCAAAACGCGTCGTTCCATATGCGTTGTTGGTGCTGTTTGCGGCCAACGCGGTGCTGTGGTGGGGTTGGGGACCCGCCCGCGCATTGGGCTGGGCCACGAACAGTGAGTATTACATCGTTCGGAATCTTAGCGGCTTCTCAATCATCCTGGGGCTGCCGATCTTCAATGCAGTCATCATGGGTGATCCCGTCATTCGGGATTTCCGGCTGGGCATTGATCCGCTGATCTTTTCCAAGCCTGTAACTCGAGCCCAGTACATTCTGGGAAAATTCTTCGGTAACTTCTTCGTGCTCGTCTGTTGTCAGTTCGTGTTTCCGTTGACGCTGTTTGTGCTTCAGGCGTTCCACCGGCCGGGAATGGTGGTCCTGCCGGTGCGCGTAGTGCCTTACTTCAAGCACTTCTTTTTTCTGCTGGTCATATCACATATGGTTCTGGCGGCATTCTACTTCGCCGCCGGAACACTAACGCGTAACAGCAAGATCGTTTATGGCCTCGCTGTCTGCTTTTACCCGGTGTATATCGCATATCAGTTGATCCTTCTAAGGCACCTGCCACCGGCTCTGCGCACGCTTCTCGATCCTTTTGCGATGGGCCTTGGTCCAAAAGGCGGCGGGTTTCTGAATACCGCTGAGTATCTGAATCAGTTGGTGGTGGCTTACCCGCCGATCCTGTTTGCAAATCGCCTGTTGATGATCGCTGTGACTGGGATCTGCTTAGTGATCGTTTATCGGCGCTTCGCGACCACAGAACGACATAAAGATGTGGCAAAGTTTGCTGCGTTGAATCTCTCAACAGCCGCAGGCCGGGTTTACTACCAACCGCTAGCATTGGAAGAGCCCCCCGCCGTTGAAAAAGTGCCGCTCCCCAAGATCAATCGGGTGAATGAAGGATTCACAGCAAACGTCAAAAAGCTGATCGCCGCTACGGAAATCCAGTTTCGTTTGCTTTACGCGGAGAGAAGCCTGGTCGTGCTTGTTCCGCTGGTTATCTTTCTTTCTGTTTTTGAACTCGCGTTCTATCGGGTTGTTAGTGAGGTCTCTTACTCTGCGACCTACGCGAGCAGCACGGCAGGGAAGTTGTTGTTCCTTCTGATTGGAATCACTGTTTTCTACGTAGGCGAGACGATGCATCGCGATCGCGAAATGCGAACCGAGCCGGTCATCTGGCCGTCGCCGTCGCCAAACTACGTTCTGCTGTGCTCGAAGTTCTTCGCCTCGCTCCTGCTGGCGCTTTCGCTGGTAGCGGCCGTTGGTCTGCTCGCGATCGTGATCCAGCTTCTGAGAGGACACTATCCGATCGCTATTCAGCCGTACCTGATCGTGTACTCGCTTATCCTGGCGCCGAGTCTTGTTTTCTTGAGCGGGACGTCGGTGGCGATGAACATATTGTTGCGCGACAAGTATCTCGTCTACGCGGTGAGCATCGGGGTCACCGCCGGTTTGTTTTACTTGTATTCGATCGGCTATCACCACTGGCTTTATAATCCTCTGCTTTACGGTCTTTGGACCTATGCCGATCTCGTCGGTAATAATTCGATCATCCTGATGTATCGACTCTACTGTCTCGTCGTCGCCCTGGTGCTTCTTGCGCTAGCGCATCTTTTCTTTCGCCGCCGGCAAGCTTAGAAGATCTTCCCCGCAAAGGCGCAAAGTCGCAAAGTTAAGACCTCCGGCTGCCCGAAGGGTCTTCCTTTGCGCCTTTGCGTCTTTGCGGGGAAGTTCCTTTTGATCAGTTTCGAATGATACGAATCGGTGGATTGAATACGTGGGCAGCGGCCGTGCGGACCTTCGAAGGCTTGCCGAATTCTGTCCAGGCGAAGTGGACCTCGTCGCCGAGTCGCGCCATTCGCGGAAAACCGCTTGAGCGTGAGATGTCAGTTTGCGCGATAACCGCCGGTGGACCGAGCGTGCCGTCTTGTTGCACGCGGCGCACCTTGATCGCGCCGCCCTCGGGAGTTCCGGCCAACCAGCAAACGAGGGCAGAACCGTCCCAGAGCATTAAAACATCTACACGGCCCTGAGTTTCACCATCGTCAAACTGGATCGGCGTTGCAAATGTCTTACCACCATCTGATGAGAACGCGATCTTCGCAGTCTGTTTTCCGCCGGCCCCGGTGAACCACGCGACTGCTACATTCTTTCCCGCAGCGGAGATCGATGGTCCATTCACCGGACATCCATTGATCTCCCAGTTGTCGGCGTGAACCGGTTGCGGTGCTCGCCACGCGCCGTTTGCCTGTCCGACAGTGTAGATATCCCGCACTTCGTTCTGCGAACGATCGCGATAGACCGCGATGATGCCGTCGCTCGACAGCGTGGCCGACGTTTGGCAACACTCACACACGCGTTCATCGAGTTGCGCTTCGTCAGTGATCTTTCCATTCGTATCGATCGAGGCATAACGCAAGGTCATGTTGACAGGCAGCGGCTTGTCGTCATCGTGCTCGTCGTTCATGTCCTTCATGTCGCGCCCGTCGAGCCAGATCGCGCCTACCCGCCCGGCAGTGAGTGGAATCAACGACACGAAACCATGCTCGGTTTTCGTGTTGTCGAGATGCGGAACGATGGGTTTGCTCCAGGTTTTGCCGTCTCGAGAAAGCGAAATGTTCACGTTGTAGGCGTAAGTTCCCGAGCCGCTCTTGACCAGCCAGTGTGCGGCGAATGAACCGTCGCTGAGGCCGATCACGGAAGGGAAGTCGGCCCAGTTAATAAACCAGTTGTCACCTTCCGCGACCGTTTGTGGCTCGGTCCATCCTTTCTGATCGCGCACAGCGGTGCGAAGCGCGTAGCGTTTGTCGCTTAGTTTCTCGACCCAACTCATAACGATGCGACCGTCGGGCGTTGTGCTTAATTCCGGTTCGCGGCTGTCGCCGGTTGCGGGCGATTCAGTGTGGCGGATGGCGAACGGTGGATCCTTTGGAGTGGTATGTCGTCTATTACAACTTGAACCTACGATCACGAGAAGGGCGATTAGACAGTAAAGACGCATCCACAGATTATACAGATTGATCCGGCTCAATCTGCGTAATCTGTGGACGCGTCTTTTGCGCGAGAGAAAAACGTTCCCCGGTCTTTACCTCACGCACTGCCGCGGTCGCATGATGTTAGTGAACACGTAGTTCCCCACAGCGCGTCCAACCGACTGCCCCGCAACGTTATCGAATGAAAAGTGAATACCACCGTAAACGCGTGCGCGCTCCTGCTCATTCGCCATCGCGTTGAAGCCCGCGTACGAACGTGTCGCTCCACCGGTGCCGGCCCATGTGTGCTGGTACGTGATGTCGTCGCGTCCGAAGAACAGCGCGAGCACCGTCGCTTGCGACGTTCCGATCGCCGCCATGTTTCCTGCATAACTCGGATATGGCGGAGCAGTAATCAACGAGGACCACGAGGGATCCGCCGCCGTCGCAGCATTGTTGTCCTCATCAGCCCGACGAATCGCCGTGACTGGACGCCACAAGCCATGCTGGAACTTGCTGGCAAACGTCGTCTGCAACGCGTCGTGAAGCGCGATGTTCGTGAGCGCGAACAGTCTCGCCTTCTCAACCGTCGTGATGCCACGCGCAACAGACACAGTACGAGCAACATTATTCCAAACCAGGAGAAAGTTGGTCGGAGTGTTGACGTTGGCCCAAAGGCGTGCGACCTGCGTTTGGTCGGGGGTGCGCGTCAGACTGTTAACCGCACCGATCTCTTTAACTTCGTTGAGATCGGCAGCGTACTGCGCGCTCGTCAACGCCGGCGGGGGATTGGGTGCGAATTGAGTTCCCGAGGTAATAGCAAACGGCATCACGTTGGGATAGTGCGTGAAAGTTGCGGGACCATTGCCTGTCTGCTGCCACTGGCCCGGAGTTGCCGGCAGACTGAAGACCGGTGGCGTGATCGTCCAACCATCATTGGCACGCGTTGCCAGCATTCGTTCCGCGACGATCTGACCGACTCGGATTCCTTGTTGCGCGCGGTAGTCTTCGATGCCCTGAAGCGAGGCGGCCAGTTCCGCATCGAAAACTGCGACACGTGTGGGGTAAAGTCCCACCAGAACATCGTGAGCGGCCTGTGCCGCTGCGGCTTCGATCGATGCGTTCGGTGATCCGGGCACGTCCGTCAGATAAGCGGTGTGGCTGCCCTCGATCGAATTCACTGCGTCAAACATTGCGGCGTGCATCATTGCGTAACTACGAACCTGCATGATCGTCGCCGGGTGCTGACCGGGCGTCAGTACTGTCTCCATTAACACTCGGTTCCACTGCAAAATGACGTCTTCCTGGAACGAAGGCACATAGTGATTGAAAGCCCGGGCGTAAACCTGGGTGCCGATTAAGATCGCTAAAATAAGAAAGCCTTTTAGAAATTGGTTGAGATTCATTTTCTTTTCCTTCCGTCGAATTCGCTGCATTGATGCAGCCAAATACCGTTAGAATGAGCGGCGCTTTATGTCTCCCAACGTTTGCGGAAGCAGTCACGCGACGCAGATTGAAACTAGACGATGACGCGGAAAGAGATCTTTGGAAGGACCCTGATTTTTTCTGAAAGAGTTTCTGATAACGCAAATGTCTGAGGAAAATCGCTATTTCTACGAGTTCGGGCCATTTAGGCTCGACCCTTTGCAGCGCCGTCTGATGCGCGACGGCGAGCCGCAGCGATTGACTCCGAAGGCGTTTGACCTGCTGCTCGTGCTCGTCGAAGAGAGTGGCAAGACGATCGGCAAGGATGAACTGTTGAAGCGTGTTTGGGCTGGAACCATTGTTGAGGAAAACAATCTTAATCAGAACATCACGACGCTGCGAAAGTTGCTGGGCGATAGCCGGCAGGAGGGCCAGTACATCGCGACGATTTCCGGATTGGGATACCGGTTTGTTGCGGAAGTGCGGAAGGTCAGTGCGGAGGAACATTCCCCGCAAAGGCGCCAAGAGGCAAAGGAAGAACTTGAGCCTCCGGTTGCGAAGCCGTCCAGGAAGTTGTTGCGCTATGCGGTGTTTGTCGTCTTGCCGTTAGCGTTGGCGGGTTTGGTCTATGCGCTTTACACCAAGGCGAAACCTGATCCGGCGCCGGTCAATGTCTCTTCAATCATGGTGCTGCCTTTGGAGAACCTCTCCGGGGATCCGGAACAGGAGTACTTCGTCGACGGTATGACGGACGCCCTAATCGGAGACCTCGCGAAGATTGGTGGACTGCACGTCATCTCACGAACCTCATCGATGCACTACAAAGGCACGAAGAAATCGCTGCCGGAGATTGCCGGTGAGATCAGTGTGGATGTGGTGGTTGAAGGCACTGTCCAACGTTCGGGCGATCGCGTAGTTATTCGCGCGCAATTAATCCATGCCGCCACGGATCGACATCTCTGGGTAAGGACTTACACGCGCGAGATGCGCGACGTGCTCGATTTGCAAAGCGAGATTGCGCAGGCGATAGCTCGCGAAGTGCAGATCAATATGACTCCCGCCGAGCAGGCGCGTCTGACTTCTAATCATCCGGTCAGCCCGAGGGCGTTCGACGAATACCTGCAAGGCCGTTATCTCTACTGGAACAAACGTACAGAAGAGAACCTCAACAAGGCGATTGCCCACTTTCAAAACGCCATCAACGAAGACCCCGGCTTTGCGCAAGCACACGTGGGGGTGGCGGATTGCAATAACTCGCTCGGCACGGTGCAGGTGGGAATGTTGCCGCCGATTGAGGCGAGACGGCGTGCAGAGCAAGCTGCGACCAAAGCTCTCGAGCTCGACGCCGGACTCGCCGAAGCGTACAGCGCCCTCGGTCAAGTCAAACATTACAACTGGAACTGGACCGCAGCCGAGCAGGATTTCAAACGCGCCATCGACTTGAATCAGAACTACGCTAACGCTCACAACTTCTACGCCAGTTTCCTTATGTCGCAGGGCCGGATTGACGAGTCGATTGCCGCCTCGAATCGCGCGCGGGCGTTGGATCCGTTTTCACTCTCGATCAGTGTGCAAAGAGGTTTCCTGCTCGAGAACGCGCGTCGTTACGACGAAGCCATCGAGCAGCTCCAACGCGTGATCGAAATGGACGCCAATCATTACCAGGCATACTGGACCCTCGGTCACACTTACGCCGCCAGGGGGCGCTTTGACGACGCGGTCAAGGCGGCAGAGAAGGCGGTCGAACTATCAGAGCGCGTGCCCGGAGCGCTCGGCATACTCGGGCTGGCTTATGGTCTCGCCGGCCGCAAAGCGGAAGCTAACAAGATCCGCGACGAGTTGCTGGAACTGAATAAGACCCGATATGTTACGCCGGCGGCACTGGTAAACGTCTATATCGGGCTTGACGACAAGGATCAGGCGTTTGTCTGGTTGGAGAAGGCTTTTCAGGAACGCTCAAACTACGTTGCTTACTTGAAAGTGTTTCCGATCCTGGATCCTTTACGTTCCGATCCTCGTTTCGCCGAGTTGGTGAGACGCGTCGGGCTACCGCAATGATCCATCCACAGATCACGCAGATTTATTTTGAATCTGCGTAATCTGCGGATTGACAGAAAAAACGTTCAACGTTTTAATTGAGCACCCCGATTTCAGGCCCTATCCCCTAACCCAAACTGTAACCATGCCCGCAAAGGCTACAGACAAGCGACGGACGTCCAGAGCGTCGTCGCAGAAAACGACTGCCGACTCGACTGACCTCAGCTTCCTGAGCGGCGGCGGCGAGATGGGCGAACGCATGCGCGCGTTCGACTGGTCCACCAGTCCGGTTGGACCGGCCGCTCAATGGCCGCAGAGCCTGAAGACCGCAGTCTCTATCTGCATCGGGTCGCGTTATCCCATCGTGCTCTGGTGGGGCAACCCCGCTTACACGATGTTCTATAACGACGGGTACATTCCGATCCTTGGCGTCACAAAACATCCCGGCTGGCTGGGCCGGTCGGGTCGTGAGTGCTGGAAAGAGATCTGGTCTACCGTCGGCCCGATGCTCGACAGCGTCTTCGAAACCGGAGAAGCGACCTGGTCCGAAGATCTACTTCTCGTGATGGACCGAAACATTCCTCGTGAGGAGACTTATTTCACGTTCTCCTACAGTCCGATCCACGGCGACACCAACGAGGTCGACGGAATCTTTTGCGCTTGTTATGAGAACACCGGGCGCGTAGTCGGTGAGCGGCGCCTGCAAACACTTCGCGATCTCGGCCGCACAGTGATTGAGGTTAAATCGGCAGAGGAAGCGTGCGACGTAGCGGCGCGGACCCTTGAGGCAAACCCTTACGACGTACCATTCGCACTCATCTATCTACTGGACGGTGAAGGCAAGAAGGCGCGTTTGGTATGTAGTGCCGGCGTGAAAGAAGGTGACGTCGCTGCGCCGACACTGATCTCGATGAGTGAGACTGAACCAAACACGTGGCCGTTGCAGATCGTGTTTGAAACCGGCGCCGCCGAACTTGTTTCCGATCTTACCGCGCGGCTTGGTCCAATTCCTGGTGGACCATGGCCCGAACCATGCGAAGCCGCCATAGTGCTTCCTATCGGGGCGCCGGGTTACGCGAAGCCGACTGGTTTCCTAATTGCAGGATTCAGTCCTCGAAGAATCCTGGACACGGACTACCGTGGTTTCTTCGATCTGATCGGGGGCCACGTGGGCACCGCCATCGCGAATGCGCGGGCGTATCAGGAAGAACGAAAACGGGCCGAGGCGCTGGCTGAAATAGATCGCGCCAAGACGACGTTCTTTTCGAACGTCAGCCATGAATTTCGCACGCCGCTGACGCTGATGCTTGGTCCACTCGAGGACGCTCTATCGCATCCCGGATTGTATCCGGAACTGCGCGAACGGCTCGACGTCGCTCATCGCAACAGCATCCGTCTACTAAAACTCGTCAATACTTTGCTCGACTTCTCACGTATCGAAGCAGGCCGCATTGAAGGTGTGTTTGAGCCGATCGATCTTGTCGCACTCACGACCGAGCTGGCGAGCGTTTTTCGTTCGGCGATTGAGCGAGCAGGTTTGAATCTCGCCGTCGATTGTGCACCAATTAAGAGCGAGGTTTATGTCGATCGCGAGATGTGGGAGAAGATCGTCTTCAACCTGCTCTCGAATGCTTTCAAGTTTACTTTTTACGGCACCATCGGCGTGAAGTTGAGAGAGAACGACGGCGTGGTTGAACTCGAGGTTAGCGATACCGGAACCGGCATTCCCCCTAATGAGGCGCCGCATCTGTTTGAGCGTTTTCACCAGGTCAAAGGGGCACACGGGCGCAGCTATGAGGGTTCCGGTATCGGTCTGGCCCTGGTCCAGGAATTGGTGAGACTGCACAGCGGTGAAGTTAGTGTTGAAAGCAGGTTAGGATACGGAACTGCTTTTACCGTCAGCATTCCGACTGGTTCGGCACACTTGCCCGCCGATCGTCTGGGAGCAAGGCCACGACTCTCCTCCTCCGGAATCAGCAGCATGGCTTACGTTGAGGAGGTTTTGCGCTGGCTGCCTCAACCTGAATCGGAGATTGCCGTCTCACCGGCGCAGCTTACTACTCTCGAACCGGCGCCAAACGGAGTAGGAGCGCGGATTCTGCTGGCTGACGACAATGCGGACATGCGCGACTACGTGCGACGTTTGCTCGCGCAACGTTACGAGGTTGAAACGGTTGCCGATGGCGAAGCGGCGCTACGTGTAGCGCGCGGGCAGCAAATTGACCTCGTCTTGTCGGACGTGATGATGCCGAACCTTGATGGCTTCGGTCTGCTGAAGGCTCTGCGAGCAGACGATCTCACACGGACGATTCCCGTGATACTGCTGTCGGCGCGGGCGGCAGAAGAATCGCGCGTGGAAGGAATGGAAGCCGGCGCCGATGACTACCTGGTAAAGCCTTTCTCAGCGCGTGAGCTGCTGGCTCGCGTTGAGGCTCACTTGAAGTTGCAACGCGTACGTCAGCAAAGCGAGCAGGTCCTGCGCGATTTGATGGCCCAGGAAAAGAAGGCGCGCGAGAGTGCGGACGTAGCGAACAGGATCAAGGACGACTTCCTCGCGATGCTGTCACACGAGTTGCGCACGCCGCTTAATGCGATCGTCGGATGGACTCACCTGCTCAAGAAGGGCAAGCTGTCAGAGAAGGACCGTGACCGTGGTATCGAGGTGATCGATCGCAACGCAGCTGCTCAACGCGCGATCATCGATGAGTTGCTCGATGTTTCGCGAATCGTGACCGGGAAGTTGAAGTTGGAAACTAAGCCGATCGAGTTGGCGCCGGTGATTGATGCCGCGATCGATGCAGTTCGGCCTGCGGCGGACGCGAAAGAGATTCAGATCGTCAGGACGATCGATCCTAATGCGGGCTTGATCATCGGCGAGGCTATTCGTTTGCAGCAGGTAATCTGGAACCTGCTTTCCAATGCCGTGAAGTTCACGCCCAAACTCGGTCGGGTAGAGGTTCATCTCAGGGCCACGGGCAAGGATCTGGAAGTAGTTGTTAGTGATACGGGTGAAGGTATCGATCAGGGGTTTCTTCCCTTTATTTTCGAGCGCTTCAGACAAGCAGACTCTTCCGCGAAGCGCGTACATGGTGGGTTGGGACTGGGGCTCTCGATTGTTCGCAGTCTGGTCGAGATGCATGGTGGTGAGATTCAGGCAAGCAGTCGCGGCAAAGGACAGGGTTCGAAGTTTACGCTCAAGCTTCCAGTGATCGCATTGTCGGAGCTGGAGGAGAGAGCCGTCGAACAGAAAGATGAGAGTGCAAAGCTGCTGGCGTTTGGTTGGAAACGGCAGAAGAGTGCCGGGGCAACTGAACTGAACCCTGAACTGCTGAGCGGGTTGAGGGTGTTGACTATCGATGATCAGCAGGACACGCGTGAGTTAATTACGGTGGCGCTTGGTCGTTATGGGGCCGAAGTGAGGGCCAGTGAATCGGCGGCGAGTGCGTTGAAGGTGATCGCGGAATGGAAGCCTCACGTGGTGGTTTCGGATATCGGGTTGCCGGGAGTGGATGGTTACGATTTCATCCGGCAATTGCGGGAGCTTGAGGGAGAAGGGGGGCGTATTCCGGCAATCGCGGTGACGGGGTATGCGGGAGCGGTTGACGAGTCGAAAGCGCTCGACGCGGGATATGAGGTGCACCTCTCGAAGCCGATTGAGCTGAGTGAGTTGGCGACAGCGATCGCGAGACTTTCGCGGCGGGTGTAAAAAAAGAATTACTCGTGCAAAGGCGCAAAGGCGCAAAGGTCTGACCTGCGGCTGCCCGGAGGGTCTGAACTTTGCGCCTTTGCGCCTTTGCGCGAGTAATTCTTTTTTCGATCGGCAACAGTTACCTCAAAGTAACTACTTGACCCTTCCGTTTAACTCACAATAAGTTGTCTCTATGAAACTCATTCTGCTCTTAGCTCTTCTTTTCGCGCCTCAAACGACTCCACGCGACGGCCAGCACGACTTCGACTGGGAGATCGGCGCCTGGAAAACCCAGCTCCGGCGTCTACAGCGCCCGCTCACGGGCTCGACCACCTGGATCGAATACGAAGGCACGAGCGTCGTCCGAAAAGTCCTGGATGGCCGCGCTAATCTCGTTGAATTGAAAGTGTCTGGTCCGAGTGGGAAGATCGAGGGTCTGAGTCTGCGTCTTTACAACCCGCAGTCGCGAAAGTGGAGCCTCAACTTCGCAAACATCAACGATGGCACTTTGGTCACGCCGTCGGTTGGTGAATTCAAGGAGGGCCGCGGAGAGTTTTATAACGACGACACTTACAACGGCCGCGCGATCCTCGTTCGCTTTGTAATCACGAAAGTGACGGCGGATCAGTACCGGTTTGAGCAGGCGTTCTCGGCTGATAACGGTAAGACGTGGGAAGCAAACTGGATCGCCGTGGATACACGTGTGAAAGAATAAAAACCTCTCACGCAAAGGCGCAAAGGCGCAAAGGTCTGACCTTCGGTAGCCTGAGGTCATAACTTTGCGACTTTGCGCCTTTGCGTGAGAGGTTTTTACTTACACTAACTGCATCTGCCTCGCCAACTCCGTCGCCGTCTGTGGCCGATCATCCGGCTCCTTCGCCAGCGCGTGCATGATCCCCATCGAGATCCGTCTCGGTATCTGAAGCGATTCAGAAAACGGCGGTGGCGGCTCAGACAAATGCCGGTTGATCACTCCCGAAACCGTCTCGGCCGCAAAGGGCCGCTTCCCTGACAACATCTCGTAAAACATCGCCCCCAGACTGTACACATCGGAACGCGCATCCAGCGGCTCACCCAAACACTGTTCCGGCGACATGTAAAAAGGTGTTCCCACTACGGCGCCAGTGGTCGTGGCGCCCGCGTCGGCGAGAAGTTTTGCGAGTCCGAAATCAACCACGCGCACACTCTCCACTTCGAAATCGTCATCCGGCGCAACCACCAGAATATTCTCCGGCTTTAGATCTCTGTGAACCACGCCCTGTCGGTGCGCAGCTCCGACGCCCGCGCAGATCCCGCGCATCAAACGCACGCCTCGCTCAACCGAAAAATGGTTCTCGCCGTTCAAGAGTTCTCGCAGTGGTGTTCCCTTTATGAACTCCATCACGATAAACGCCGGCGCGTGGTCGTCCTCCGTCTCGCCGAAGTCGTGAATCGTGATCACGTTCGGATGACGCAACATCGCAGCCGCACGCGCTTCGCGGCGAAATCGCGCGAGTGCGGCGTCGTCCTTCACATACTTCCCCGTCAGAATCTTTACCGCCACGTCGTCGCCGATGTGAACGCGACGTGCACGATAGACGACGCTCATGCCGCCCTCGCCGAGTCGCGCCAGCAGCTCATACTTACCGTCGATCACGTGTCCGATCAACGGATCCGGATTGGAGAGTCGAATGGTTGGAAGGGACGACTGGAAGTTGTTTTCGTAGTACGGGTGTGTAGTTGTGCCAGGCAGCGATAACGGCGAACCACATTCAGAACAGAACATCGCTTCCTTGTTGAGAAACAACTCACACGCCGGACAAAACGGATTAGCCGACCGCAGTTCGGAGAACAGTTGGTCCAGCTCATCTTCGATGGTATCCAGCGCTTCAGTTCCGGTTGCCGAGCTGCGTAGCTCTCCGTCGATATCAAACAGGTAGTATGCGGGAACCACGCCTTCGTTAAGAAGCGCATCGCTGAGCGCATGATCGTTATCGAGTGCGCAAGGTTCAGTCAGGTTGAGTCGTGCGATGGCGTCGCGGACGTAGCGCGGATCTTTCTCGCTCTCCGCTTGCGGCACGTGAACGGCGATCACACGAAGCCCTTCGCGTTTCCGGTGATCGCGTAGCGCCGCTACCTGCGACAGGTTTGTTTTGGACGTTTCAGAACTGGTGGACCAGAAGTGAACCAGTGTGGGATGACCCTTGATCTGCCGTATGTCGGCTTTCCGGTTCAGCCATTCCTTCGCGCCCTCGAATGACAGCGACTGCAATTCAGCCTTCATGCAAATATGCTAGGACCAGGTTGTTCTTATGTCATTCCTCAGAGGTTGTCGGATCGATGATGGTCTTCACTTGTGCGACATGATTTGCCGGGAATCCGCCGCGGCGTGCGTGTTCCTGGACCAACTCCTCATTCGGCGCGATGTAGACGCAGTAAATCTTGTTGTCGGTTACGTAACTATGAACCCACTGAATCTGCGGGCCTAACTGATTTAACACATTGCATGATCTCTGGGACAGGGCTTTCAACTCGGTGGGCGTCATCTTGCTCGCACCGGGTACGACTCGTTCGATTACGTACTTTGGCATTACGATCTCCTTTTATCAGTGCATTTCCATCAGCAGGCGCTGAAAGTCGGCATCGTCGCGCAGCGAATCGAACGCATTATCCGTTCTGGCCCAGTGGGCCACAGTTCTGAATCCACTATCAAAAGCGCGCTGGAGTGAAATCAGCGACGCTCTCTTGTCGCCCAGCAGGGCGTAAGCGCAGGAGCAGTTGTAGAAGGCCAACCCGTCATTCGGCTCCAATTCGAGCACTCGTCTCAGCGTTGCATTTGCTTCCTCTTTACTTCCGAACCGTGCGTATGCTTCCGCAAGCCGGCTCATGACGATTACGTCCTCGAGACTCGCTTCGAGCTTTCGCGAAGTGATCTCTATAACTTTTAACGCGGATTTCTCGGCCGCTTCGATCCTCGTTAGCTTGCGATAAATTCCGGCGAGAAATCTCCAGGCGTCTTCGTCGTAAGGCTTCAGCTCCGACGCACGGCGATAGTAGGTCAACGCTCCTTCGAGATCGTTGGATAATTCGGCAATCATCCCGAGCCGCAGGTAGCCCGGGTAAAATTCGGAGTTCTGTTTCAGAATCTCCTCGATGGTGCGCTTCGATTCGGCAAAGCGCCGATGATGGAAATAGACGATCGCGATGCCAAACTGCGCGTCCAGACACGTCGCGTCGATTGACAACGCCTGCTGGTTCATATCGATCGCCTTGCTCAGCCAGGAGGAGTTGCCGTCGTACCACTCGAACATCGACGAAAACGCCTCCGCAAGTCCCGCGTACGAGAGCGCAAAGTGGGGATCGATGGCGACCGCGTTCTCAAACATCTCGATCGCGCTTTCGGTATTGCGCCGGCCTTTCAGGTAGAGAAGTTCCCGGCCGCGCATGTAGAAGTCGTAAGCGCGGAGGTCGTCGGTGGGCTTCTTTGTCAGCAGTTGTAGCTCGGATTCAGAAAGTGAGATCTTCAGCGCATCGACGATTCTTTGCGAGACTTCGTTTTGCAGGTCGAAGATGTCTTCGATCAGGCGGTCGAAACGTTCGGCCCAGAGATGATAGCCGTCGCGAATATTGACGAGCTGGGCATTGATGCGGATCTTGTTCCCCGCCTTGCGAACACTTCCTTCGAGGATGTAATTCACTCGCAACGCCTCACCAACCTGACGCGTGTTCACCTCTTTGTGACGAAACGGCAGCACGTCAGTGCGCGAGACGACTTTCAGCTCTTTGATCCTGGAGAGGTCGGTGATGATGTCTTCCGTGATGCCGGCGCAGAAATAGTCGCTGTCCTTGTCGGAATTCATGTTTTCAAAGTAAAGAACAGCGATCGACTTGTCCGGCACAGACTCTGTAGAGATCGCGGCGTAACCTTTTGAAGAGGAGAACCGGTACGACTGTGTCTCGAGCTCGCGTTTGAGATCTTTGAGATCGATCAGCAGATCTTTGATCGTTTGATAACGCTCTTCACGATCCTTGCGCAGTGCACGCGAAACGATGCGATCCAGTTCGCGTGGTCCCTCCGGAAGATGGGGCAGGAGCGATTCCGGCTCGCTGCTCAGGATTCCCGACATCACGTCCATCGTAGTTGGACCAGCAAACGGTTGCTTGCCCGAGATCATTTCATACAGCACACAACCAAGGCTCCAGATGTCCGTGCGTGGATCGACCTCGAATCCGCGTGCTTGTTCGGGCGACATGTACTGGGCAGTGCCCATGACGATGCCGATGCCCGTATTGATCATGTTCTGCGTGGGAGCGAGTGAGTCAGTCTCCATGGTTAGGCGCTCGCGTTCGCGCGTAAGCTTCGCTAGACCGAAGTCGAGCACTTTCACGATGCCGTCGTGACGCAACATGATGTTGTCGGGTTTGATGTCGCGATGAATGATTCCGACGCTGTGAGTCGCGGAGAGTGCGCTGGCGATCTGTATGCCGACGTCGAGTGTTTCGCCTGGTTTGAAGGACGTCAGCCGTATGCGCGTGCGCAGCGTTTGGCCGTCAACAAACTCGGTCGCGATGAACTGTTCGTCGTCGATCTCGTCGATCTCGTAGATGGTGAGAATGTTTGGGTGATTGAGTGCGGAGGCGGCTTTCGCTTCCTGCACAAAGCGCCGCAGACGATCGCCGGTTTTTTCTGCCGTGACGTCCGCGGGCAGTATTTTTAGGGCGACTTTGCGATCGAGTTTGGTGTCGTTGGCGAGATAAACCTCACCCATGCCGCCAGCGCCGAGTTGGGAGCAAATTTCGTAGCGACCAATCTTTTTGCGCGCGGGGAACGACAAGGTCCTCTATTCGGGGGAGGTTCCGGGCTAACGAAGCGTCGGGTATTGTAGATTAAGCCGCAAAGAAGCACAAAAAGGACAGATCGGAGAATCAAATTAGGATTTCTCACGCAAAGACGCAAAGGCGCAAAGTTAGG
>JBIOVO010000106.1:0-14840 GCA_044867735.1 Pyrinomonadaceae bacterium
AACTTTGAAGCCGCAGGTCTGAACTTTGCGCCTTTGCGCCTTTGCGCGAGTAATCCCTATTCGACCCTCAACGCCTCTTCAACCAACTCATGCTGCTCTCTCTGATGGATGTGATACGAGCCGGTGGCGGGACTCGCCGAGGCGCTTCTTCCCACGTACTTCGGTCTCGCAGACAGCAGGCTCTCCAACCGATCGTGCACAAACGTCCATCCACCCATGTTCTGCGGTTCCTCTTGCGCCCAAACCAACTGCTCCGAGCTCGGATACCGCGCCAGCGTCTCCTGAATACTCGTCGCTGGGAAAGGATAGAACTGCTCCAACCTCACCACCGCTACACGACGTTCGTCACTCTTTCGCGCATCGATCAGGTCGTAATAAACCTTGCCACTGCAAAGCACGACCTTCTTCACCGCCTGCGGATCGCTGATCTCCGCATCATCGATCAACGGCCGGAAACCTCCGTTCACCAGCTCATCGATGCTCGATGACGCCGCGGGTAAGCGCAGCAGACTCTTCGGCGTCATGACGACCAACGGCCGCTCCATTCCGGGCCGCACTTGTCTCCGCAGCAGGTGAAAATACTGCGCCGGCGTGGTTGGGTAACAAACCTGAAGATTGTTCTCGGCACACATTTGCAGATACCGCTCGAGCCGCGCGCTCGAGTGTTCCGGTCCTTGTCCTTCATAACCATGCGGCAAGAGCATCGCCAGCCTCGACGTCTGTTTCCACTTGTCTTCCGAAGCCGAGATGTACTGATCGATGATCGTTTGCGCACCATTCCCGAAATCGCCAAACTGAGCTTCCCACAAAACCAGCGCGTCCTGTGCGACGACCGTGTAGCCATACTCAAATCCCAACACACCTTCTTCCGACAACGAACTATCAAACACTTCGAAGCGTGCGGCCGGGTTTGACTCGGAACGCAACTCCGCCAACGGTGCCCAGGCTTTTCCAGTTTGCGTGTCGTAGAGAACGGCGTGTCGCTGGCTGAATGTACCGCGTCCGGAATCCTGACCGCTCAAACGAACGCGTGTGCCTTCGATCACCAACGACCCGTAAGCCACGGCTTCTGCGAAAGCCCAGTCGAGCGGCGAACTGCCATCGCCCATCTTCGCGCGGCGCGCGAGTTGGCCCACCATTTTGGGATTGACATGAAAGCCGTCGGGGACGACGGCAATCTTGTGCGCGATCTCTTTGATGGTTTCCGCGGGAACTCCCGTCGGAACAACGATGGAGCCGTCAAGCTCTTCAACGCGCGGATGCGCCTGCGCCGGTTCTTCTTTGACTTTGCGCTTCGCATTGGCGAGTGCTTCCTCGTAACGGCGAACACGTTCTTCGATCAGTTTCTGGACTTCTTCTTCAGTAACAACTCCTTCCATGATCAGTCGCTTCGCGTAAACCGTGCGCACGCCCGGATGCGCTTTAACGCGCGCGTACATGAGCGGCTGCGTGTAGCTGGGTTCGTCAGTTTCGTTGTGACCCAGGCGGCGGAAACCGATCAGGTCGAGCACTACGTCTTTGTTGAACTCCTGCCGGTAATCGAGCGCGATTTGCAAAACTCGATACGCAGCTTCCGGGTCGTCGCCGTTGATGTGGAAGATGGGCAACTGCGTCATGCGGGCGACGTCGGTTGAGTAGATCGTCGAGCGGCCCGCCTCGGGAGACGTCGTGAAACCGATCTGATTGTTGATGATGATGTGGATCGTGCCGCCGGTGCGATAGCCTTTCAGACCGGCGAGGTTCAACGTCTCCATCACGATGCCCTGGCCGGCAAAAGCCGCGTCACCGTGCAGCAGCACAGGCAGCGCAAGATCGATAACCTGCTCACGCGTCTTCGCTTCCTTACCGTGCGTTTCGTCTTGAATGGCCCGCACCATTCCCTCGACAACCGGATCCACCGCCTCGAGGTGACTCGGATTAGGCGACAAAGACAGACGAACTTTTCGCCCATCGTCGAGAACGCGTTCTCCATGTGCGCCCTGGTGATACTTCACGTCGCCTTCGTCGGCAGGAAACTCCGGATGAACCGAACCTTCAAACGCCGCGAAGATCCGTTCGCTTAGATTCCCGATGACGTTCGCGAGCACGTTTAGCCGTCCCCGATGCGCCATGCCGAAAACGATGTCTTCCACACCGCGACTCGCGGCGCCATCGATCAGTCGATCGAGCACGGGAATCACCGTTTCACAGCCTTCGAGTGAGAACCGTTTCTGTCCGAGATATTTCGTGTGTAGAAAACGCTCGAACTGTTCCGCCGAGATCAGTTTCCAAAGCAGACGCTTCTTCACTTCAACCGGAATCGGTTGTGGTTCGACAAACTCGCGTCTGATCTGTTCTCGAATCCACTGCTTTTCTTCCTTACTCTGTATGTGACGGTATTCGATACCGACTTTCCCGCAGTAAGCGCGTTGCAGGATGTCGAGAATGTCTCGCAGCGTAGCGCTCTCGCGATTCGCGAGACCGTCGGTGATGAAAACACGATCGAGATCCCAGATCGTGAGGCCGTAAGTTTCGATATCGAGTTCCGGGTGATAGAGCAACGGCAATGCGTGCAGCGGATCGGTGTCGGCGATCAAGTGTCCACGAACGCGATACGCATTGATCAACTCGATGACGCGCGCTTCCTTGAGGGTCTGCTCGCGGACGTGATCTCCCGGGACGAGGAAAGGATTGCGATCCTGGTTCCAACGGAACGGCGTGTGTGGAATGCCGAGATCTAAAAAGATGTCCTTGTAAAAATCGTGCTTACCAATGATGAACTCATGCACGCGCGCGAGAAACGCCCCCGATTCCGCGCCCTGGATGATGCGATGATCGTAGGTGCTGCTGATCGAAATCGCTTTGCTGATGCCGAGTCGCGAGAGCGCCTCGGGCGCCATCGCCTGGTATTCCGCGGGATACTCGATCGCGCCGGTGGCGATGATTACTGACTGACCTTCCATCAGTCGCGGAATCGAAGCGACGGTGCCGATGGTGCCGGGATTGGTCAACGAGATCGTAGTTCCGTGAAAGTCAGGTATCTGTAGTTTTCCGTCGCGCGCTCTCTTAACGACGTCGTCGTAAGCAGTCAGAAATTGCGAGAAGCTAAGACGATTGGCGGCTTTGATGTTTGGGACCAGGAGCGTCCGTGTGCCGTCTTTTTTAGTTAGATCGATAGCGACACCAAGGTTTACGTCCGCGCGTTTCAAGCGCGAAGGTGTGTCGTTGCTTTCTGTGTAACCGTCGTTAAGTTGCGGAAATGTGTCGAGCGCCCGCACGAGCGCCCAGGCGATCAGATGCGTGTACGAAGCCTTGCCGCGATCGTTCTCGGCGAGATGTTTGTTGATGATGCGGCGATTCTCGTCGAGGAGCTTTACTGGAATCCTGCGCTCGGAAGTTGCGGTCGGCACGGAGAGACTGCGCTCCATGTTCTCGACGATCTTGAGTGCGGGCCCGCGTATGGGCAGCGTTTCCACGCCTGTTTCCTGCTGCGGCGCAGGCGCGGGTGCTGGGGCTGGTTTGGGCTCAGGCGCCGGGGCGGCGGCCGCACTGGCTTCTGTGGCCGTGGTTACGGCGATGGCGCCGTTGCCATCACTGACGAGTTCGTTGAAATAGGCGCGCCATGAGTCGTCGACCAATTCCGGGTTGCTGCGGAAACGTTCCAGCAGTCCCTCGACGTAGGTGGCGTTAGCGCCAAATTCTTCGGCGATTACTTGCGATAAATCGGGTTTATTCTGTTGGCTCAATGTAGAGATAGACTATCACTCCAGGATGATTCGTTCCACTGGAAGCGGGGGCAAGCCCCTATTCCTGACTTGCGCTACTTTGAGTTGCTGGAGAGTTTGGGCGGTCTGGAGTAGGGCAGTAAGGAAGAGGGGCTTGCCCCCGCCTCTAGTGGTTAGGTTTCGATCAGAAATAGAAACTCTCGATTCGCTTCTTCAGCGTCGCGCACCCACTCATTTGTCCAGCGCATGCCGCTCATCACGTTCCGCTTGTAGTCAACCTCCACCACCTCAACCAACTTCCCAGCTCCACGGATCACGTCATTCAGCTCTTCCGCCGTGGCGCGGCCACCAGAGCTGTACGACAAAATGATGTGACGGCACCTCGTGGCCCGCAGCAAACGCTCAATCGCTTCAACCACCACAAACCTGCCGGCATCGTTCCGCCGAAACTCCTCAAACACCGAACCGCTCGCAAGGTCCCTCGTATCCGCCCGTCGCTTCGCTTTGCCAAACAGCTCCGGCTTATCGAAGAGACAGATCGAACTCCAGAGATGATAGTAAGACGCATAACGCACACGCGACGGCGGCATCTTGTCGTTGTTGGATCCATACGGCGGATCGTAATAAGCCAGATCGGCACGCACGGATGAAACGACATCGAAGATGTCGGCGTGATGCACCTCATGCTCGCGCTCTTTCGGAATGAGTCTCGGGATCTTTAACTTGATGTGCTGATACGAGCGCGGCGACCACTCGCTCAGATACGAAGCATGATGGCCCATCGTGCTGTCCACTTTATCCATCGCGCGAACCAGGCTGGTTAACGCCACCGCCCTTTCGTGCTGGTTGAGCGAGAGTCGTTCGATCTCTTCGCGAATCGCGTCGAGCTGGAGTGTGTTGTGTCTCTGCCACGGTTTCTTCTCGCCGCGCCTATTTGCGTCTCCGGCGTAATGCTCGGTGAACCAGCCCTGTTTTCCGGTCAAACCATTCAGATGGTCTATCAACTCGGCATAGTGTTCGGGCGCATGAGAACTCAGGAGGTAACAATCACCAAAAACTTTGGACCACGCGGCGACGTCGTTAGCGATCACGCGATAACCTGAGAGGGCAAACGCCTGGGACACGCGCGTCGTGCCGGCGAACCCGTCAAAAACAGTTTGCGGTTTCACTTTCGCCGCCAGCATGAGTATGTGAGGCAGAAGCCGGAGTTTGGACCCGGCGTACTTTATGCCTTCGGTCGTCAGGCCCACCAACTTTGTTTTTCTCTGCGGCAACATGATGGTATCGTAGCGCCTACATCAGCTTACCCGCACTATCCGTAAATGGAAGAAGCAGAACCGCGAACGCGAATCAGAACGATTATAGTTTTTTCGATGTTCTTTGCCGTCTTTGGCGCGGTGGTTCTGTTTGCTTACTTCGCGACCTTCTCGCGCCCGGTGACGACCGTGATACTCGTCAGGCACGCGGAGAAAAAGATCGAACCTGAGAATCCCGATCCCGACCTGGCCCCGGAAGGATTCGATCGCGCGCGCGAAATCGCACGCGAGTTCGGCGACTCAGGTATCAACGCGATCTATGCGACCCAGTACAAACGCACGCAGCAGACTGTAAAACCACTCGCGGATCGCACGGGCGTCGCCGTGAATCTGCTCAATGCCAATCAAACAGACGAACTGGTCAATCGAATTCAAACGGCTCATCGCGGGCAAACAATATTCGTAGCAGGACACAACAACACAGTGCCGGCGATTGTTTCGACTCTGAGTAATGAGAGTTATCCGGTGATTCCGGAAAGCGAGTACGACAACCTTTACATCGTTACGATCTATCGCTTTGGCAAAGCAAAAGTGCTGAAGTTGAAGTACGGAAAAGAAAGCACGCAAGGCGTGGGCGCCGGCACGATGGTGCCGATGAACAAATAATCAAACCTCAAAAACCATGAAGAAAAACAAGACCAAGAAAACAGGAACCGGTGTTGACCGTCGAACCTTCGTTAAGCTTCTGCCAGCGCTTGGCGCCACCGGACTGGTCGCGGCGAATTTGCCGCTTGAGACGCTCGCGCAAACACCTTCGCCGACGCCGGCCGCTTCGCCTGCGCTTATGCCTTCGCCTTCGCCGAGCCCGACGCCCGCGCCGCGCATCACGAAAGAGATGATGCGCGAGGCCGAGAAACTGATTGGCATAGAACTCACCGACGCGCAGGAAGCGATGGCGCTCGGTGGTGTGAATCGAAATCTCGAGTCGTACGAGACGGTTCGAAAGATCGATATTCCACTCGACACGGAACCGGCGATTGCTTTCCATCCAACACGTGCGAAGAAAGAGCTTTATACGGCCAAGAGTAAGTTTCGGTTTGGGAAGGTTGAAGTACCGCCGTTCAAGTCGGGCGAGGAGCTAGCCTTTTTCACAGTGCCGCAACTGGCAGAGTTGATTCGCACGCGCAAGGTTTCGTCCACTGAACTCACGAAGATGTATCTCGAGCGGTTGAAGAAGTACGGAACAAAGCTGCTTTGCGTCGTCACGCTCACCGAAGAGCTTGCATTGAAGCAGGCCGCCGCAGCCGACGCCGAGATAAAGCGCGGTAGATATCGTGGTCCGCTGCATGGAATTCCGTGGGGTGCGAAAGATCTATTTGCCACAAAAGGCATCAAGACAACCTGGGGCGCCGAGCCTTATCGCGATCAAGTGATCGATTACGACTCGACCGTTGTGGAAAGACTCAACGAAGCGGGCGCCGTGCTCGTCGCGAAGTTGTCGATGGGCGCACTCGCGCAGGGCGCGCGGTGGTTTGCCGGCGTGACACGAAATCCGTGGCAGCCAGAGGAAGCGCAGCAGGGTTCGAGCGGTTCGTCGGCTGGTCCAGCCGCGGCTATCGCTGCCGGTTTGGTTGGGTTCTCGATCGGAACCGAAACGCTCGGTTCGATCGTTTCGCCGTCAGCGCGTTGTGGGGTCACGGGATTGCGGCCGACGTATGGCAGGGTCAGTCGTTACGGCGCGATGGGACTGAGCTGGACAATGGATAAGATTGGTCCGATGTGTCGCGGCGTTGAGGATTGCGCGGCCGCGCTGAGCGCGATCTACGGACCCGACGGCAAAGACGTCACAGTTGGAGACGCGCCTTTCAATTGGAATCCGGATACAAACATCAGCACACTTCGAATCGGTTATTTGAAAGCCGAGTTTGATGGCCCAACGACGCCTCCGACCGGCGAGCAACAACGCCGCGCCGCCGAGCAGCGTCGTGAAGTCTACAAAGTCGCGCTGGAAGCGTTGGAAAAAGCGGGCGCGAAGTTGCAACCGATCGAGTTGCCCAAATTCTCTACGGCTTCACTGCGGTATATCTTGTCCGCCGAAGCAGCGGCAGCGTTCGACGACATCACGCGCGACGGGCGTGTGAATCAATTGTCCGGACAATCGCCGGGCGACTGGCCCAACACATTCCGCACTTCGCGCTTTATTCCGGCGGTTGAATACATCAGGGCACAACGCGCGCGCACCTTGCTGATGCGCGAGATGGAGAAGTTGATGTCGCAGTGGGATGTTTTTGTTAGCCCGGCGCCGGGAAGCGCGAGTTTGCTGGTCACGAATCTGACCGGACATCCGGCTGTGGTGTTGCCGTGCGGCTTCGTGAACGATTTGCCGGCGGCGATCATGTTCACCGGTGGCGTTTACGATGAAGTGTCGCCGTTGCGGGTGGCGCTCGCGTTTGAGCGTGCGACGAAGTGGCACACGATGCATCCGAAAGGCGATTGGGCCACTAGTTAGTTTCTTGACGCCGGAGGTCAGAACTTTGCGCCTTTGCGCCTTTGCGTGAGAAATCTTTAAAACCCACTCGCGCAAAGACGCAAAGGCGCAAAGTTATGACCTCCGGCTTCAAAGTTCGATTTCAAAAGTCGAGCCTCTGCCAGGCTGACTGTCGACTCGAACCGAGCCGCCCAGTTCTTTCACTCTCGTTTCCACAACGTCGAGACCAACACCGCGCCCGGAAATCTCCGAAACCTCCGACTCTGTCGAAAACCCGGGCTTGAATACTGAACTCTCCAGCTCAGCCGCGATTCCACGTCCATCATCCGTGACAGTGATCCGTGTACATCCGTGTTCCGCCTTAACTTGAATCACAACTGTGCCGCGAGGGTTCTTGCCGAGTTTGTGACGCTCGTTACCGTCTTCAATGCCATGAGCGACGGCGTTTCTGACCAGATGCACCACTGGATCGCTGAGAGCGTCGCACAGTGATTCGGCAAGTATTTGATCCTTACCCCGAACCACAAAATCCACTTGCTTGCCCGTTGCCAGCGCCGCTGCTTGTCCTGCTCGCAGTGCGTAGTCCAACAAACCTTCAACAGAGACGATGCGCGAGGTAAGCAGTTCTGGTGACAAGCGCTTGATCGCTTGCTCAAGTTCAGTGGTCTTGGCTGTTAATTGAACATTCCTGGTTGCGGCAGTGGTGCCTAAGTTGATAGCCAGGCGTTCGATCCGGACCTCCGGAATCTCGCCCAACTCTTCCGGCAACGCGCCCAGGCAGGCGTAAAGAATTCTGAAGTTGATCTTGCCGCTATCGTCAGTTGGCGCTGTCGAGATAACCTCTCCGCTCTGATTCAACTTCTCTTTCAAACTTTGAAACTGCTGATCGAAATCGCTGACGTCGAAACTCGTCTGCACGAGGAAGAGACTCGCGCCTTCCTGAAGCGACTGCTGCACGGCGTGCTTTTCAGCTTGCGTGAGCCCACTTCGCATTTCGCTGGGAATGGCGTTCTCGTCCAGCGTGATCTCGGCGGCGCGAAGCGAGTGCAGGATGTTCTCCAGTTCGTGTGCAACCGTCGCTAGATCATGCAGGCCGTTGGTTGACGCTGTGGCTTTGACGCTATGAACCTTGCGAAAGAGTGAGTCGAGCAGCTTGCGTGTGGCGGGGCCGTCGCCTGCGATTTCGCGCAGTTCCGCGACAGCGGCGAAAATCTCTTCAACCTGATCTTTCAGTTCCGACAAGTCTTCTACTCGTCTTCGGCAGCAGGTTCGGACGTCTCCGGCGACGTATCTTCCGGTTCGGGCCGGACGGTTTTTTGCGGTTGCTGCTCGTCGAGGTCACGCTTGATGGCATCGAGGATGCCGTTGATGAATTGCGTCGCCTCGTAGGTGGAAAAGCGACGTGCGATTTCGAGCGCTTCGTTAATCGCTACTGTGCGTGGCGTTGGTTCGTAAAGAAATTCGTAAACGGCGAGGCGGAGGATATTGCGATCGACTACGGCCATTCGCGAGATACGCCAGTGTTCGGCGCGCGAGCGAATGCGATCGTCGAGCAATTCGAGATTGGAAAGAGTCTGCGCCGCGAGACGAGTAGCGAATTCCCGGGCCGTGTCGTCCAGATCAGACTCTCCAAGCTCAGCCCAGTAGCTTCGGACCACGTCGTCCGCAGGCATTTCGGCAACATCAGCCGCAAAGAGCATTTGCAAGGCACATTCACGTGCCTTACGTCGCGAACCCATAAAGTATTACCAAAAACAATAATCGCGATGCTTTAAGCGTCGCGCTCGAATGCTTCCTTGTAAAGATTTACCAACTCAACCGCAGTCATGGCGGCTTCAAAGCCCTTGTTACCCAGTTTCACGCCGGCGCGATCGATGGCTTGATCGACCGTATCGGCGGTTACGATACCGAACACGACCGGCAGTCCGGTTGTCAAACCGGCCTGAGAGATCCCGCCTGCTACTTCACTCGCGATGTAATCGAAATGCGGTGTCTGTCCTCGAATGATCGTCCCGAGACAAATGATTGCATCAAATCTCCGCGACTGTGCAAGCCGCAGTGCCAGGAGCGGTATCTCAAAAGCGCCTGGTACACGAAACACATCAACGTTGCCTTCTTTCGCCCCCAATCGCGTGAGCGCATCGAGTGCGCCTTCCACCAATCGTGCGGAGATCAATTCATTCCACCGGCTGGCGACGATTGCGAAGCGAAAGTTCTCGGCGTTAAGACGTCCTTCGTGAACAGTGGGCTGCACGTTTCGCAGTATAGGAGATGCTCGAAGACGCATCAAGTTGATGAATTGCGGCCGTTATGCGCGGCGTTTTTCTAACCACAAAGTCACAAAGCTGTAAATCATACTTCGTGTGTTTGTGTCTTTGTGGTTAAAACTAGCCTCGCGTTTGGTGCTAGATGAGGTTCATGGGCGTGGGATTCTTGGGATCCTTGGTGTAGTCGTAGAATCCACGGCCGGATTTGCGGCCATACAGACCAGCCAACACCATTCGCTTCAATAGTGGCGGTGGCGCAAAACGCTTCTCACGAAACTCGTTGAACATGATCTCGGCGATATAGTACGTGGTATCGAGCCCGACGAAGTCGCCGAGCGTGAACGGGCCCATCGGATAACCAAGTCCTAGTTTCATCGCGTTATCGATATCGACGATCGACCCGACACCCTCTTCCAGCGCCCGAATCGAATCCAGCATGTAAGGCACCAGCAAACGATTGACGATAAAACCCGTCTTGTCACCGGCGCGCACCGGAACTTTGCCAAGCTTCCTGCCAAACTCAACTGCCTGTTCGTAAACCGCTTCGTCCGTCAGGATCGTCTTCACAACCTCAACCAGCTTCATCAGCGGTACCGGATTGAAGAAGTGCATGCCAACAAAACGGCGCTGCCGTTCAGCGGAGGTCGCCGTCATCATCTCTGTAATCGACAACGACGACGTATTGGAAGCGAAGATCGTCTCCGGTTTGCAGATCTCGTCCAACTGATGATAGGTGCTGCGCTTCTCTTCAAGGTTTTCGATGATTGCTTCGATGATGATGTCGCAGTCGGCGAGATCGTTGAATGAAGTCGTCCCTGACAACCGACCGCGTGTCTCTTTCTGCTGCTCAGCCGTAATTGTTCCCTTTTCGGCAAACTTCGCCAACGACTTCTCGATCCCGGAGAATCCTTTCGTAATCAGCTCTTCTGAAACTTCCCTAACGACCGTCTCAAATCCGGCACTCGCCGCGACCTGCGCGATCCCGGCGCCCATCAGTCCACATCCCAAAACTCCTACCTTCCTGATTTCCATTTCGTTCTCCTAAAAAGTTTTTATTGCGGTGACGTATAAGTTTTTGCGGCCTCTTTCAACCACGCATCATATTCCTTGCGCCACTCTTTAAACTCATCGACCAACTTCTGGTCCAACTGCGGTGGTTGTCCCGCTGCCTGATCCGATCCCGGGCTTGCCGCAGCCGCCGCATCATTCACTTTCGACAGGATCGCAACCAGCCGGTTCCTCAACTCCGCGGCACGCGCGTCTGGAGTCGGCGCGGAAACAGCCTTCTGAACAACGGCGGCGACGTTGCTTCGATCGTTGTTATGAATTACCGCCGAGACTTTTTCCTGAAGTTCATTCATCACACCAACGTAATTCAGGAAAATCAGTGTTTGTGGATTCAACGACACCTGAGCGGCGGCCGGCTGTAACTGCGGCTTGTTAAAGTTTCGCACAACCTTGTAACCCGCCAGTGCGACGAGCGAGAGCGCCAGGATTTGAAACACTCGCCAGAAGTTTGTCACCCGTGTACTGACGCCCGGACGCTTGTAGTCGACAAACAGAGCGAGTGCGGCGCCGGAAAGTAATCCACCAAGATGCGCAGCGTTATCAATAAAGCCCCGGCCCACAAAACCGATAAAGAGATTGATCAAGATGATCGGCAACATGCCGGTGCCAAATGCCCGTTTGAAACCTTCCGGAAGCTCACGACGAAACTTGATGCCGAAGACAAACAGAACTCCCACCAGGCCAAACAACGCACCTGATGCTCCAGCAGAAGGCAAGTCGACGCTCTTGAAGATGAAACGCGCGAAGGAACCGGTTGCAAGACTCGGTCTCACGGTTAAATAACTCGCCACCACGCCTGCGATCCCAGTCAAGACCCAAAAGACAACAAACCGTGCCGATCCGTACAGCTTTTCCACGAATGGTCCAACCATCAGCAAACTGTACATGTTCACAAACAGGTGAATCAGGCTGACGTGAATAAACATCGGGGCGATGAAACGCCACCATTGATAGTTTGGTGCGTTGATCAGGAAATTGAGTTTTGCGCCGTAAGCTTCCAGCACTGGTTCCTGAAAACCCTGCCACAAGACAGCGGAGTTCATCCCGCTCGATTCCCACATCAGGAGATAAACGAAGATGTTTGCGATCAGCAGAAAGAAAGTGAACTTATTAGGACGGTTGAGGACGGCGCGAGCAAACCGAACCGTTTCGCGATCGGCGGGACGTGGCGACTGAGCGGCTGGTGTGGGCTGACTCGAAGTGGGCGCGCCACATACCGCGCATTGTGATTCACCAGCGCCGACGATTGCACCACAACTACGGCACATTGTTGGCCGGCCGGGATTAGTTTGGTTTGATTCCACGAAGAATCACAAGAAGCATCAGCCGCAAAGAAGCACAAAAAGCACAAATGAGATCCAGACCTGGAAAACTCTTTCTGTGCTTTATGTGCGCTATTGTGACTTAGCCCATCTTCTCCAAAAGGCTCACGAGATCGTCGGCATGCTCTTCCTCCATGGCGAGGATTCCTTCAAGCATGCGTCTCGAAGTCGGATCGTCGTTGCCGAAGTAAGTAATCATCTCTCGGTAACTATCGATCGCGATGCGTTCGGCGACGAGATTCTCCTTAATCATATCGATCAGCGAAGTGCCCTCGACGTATTCCGCATGACTTCGCGTCAGCAGCCCTTCGGGGTTGAAATTCGGTTCACCCTTTAACTGCACGATGCGTTGTGCAATTTCATCGGCGTGCCCCTGCTCTTCATTGGCGTGCTGTAGAAATTCGGCGGCGACGCTCTCGGCATTGATCCCGCTGGCCATGAAATAATGGCGTTTATATCTCAGTACGCAAACGATCTCAGTTGCCAACGCCTCATTCAAAAGTTTAACGACCGTTTCGCGATCGGCGCTGTAGCCTTCGGTCACGGCGCCGTCCTCGAGGTGCTTCCGCGCGCGTTCGCGCAAAGTTTTAATGTCAGTGAGAAATGGTTTATCAGCCATGGCCCTCACTCCTTGGTTCGTAAATTTAGGGGAGCAACGATATTACTTGATCGGTGCTCATGCATGTCAATCGGTGGCTGAAAGCTTTCCTTGCAGCTTCACTTCAGTCGGTGCGTTTGCGTCGCTCGTGATTTCCACCGGCGCCTGCCAAACGAGCGTTTTAATGCGGCAAGTTCCCGTGTTGTCCTCACGACAGTAAAACAGCGTTACCTGCGCACGAATCGTAGCTGGTCCAGCCTCAGACACTTGCAGCGGAATCCGCAGCGGAAGTTTGAGATCTTTCGACGCACGAGCCGCCACCTTTTCATCGACCGTCAAACTCTTGCCATCGACTGAGACTTTGTAACGTTGCGGCGCCATCGGATTCAGGTGATAACCCGCAGGCAGCTCGACATCCACTTGCAGCACTCCATTCGTGCCGGCGCGAAGTCGTTGCGCCGCAACTTTCACCTCTTCGGCATTCGGACCCGACGCGCTCTCCAGGGCCGCCATATTCTTCGCCGGCGGGTTGAGTCCGTTGATCTTCAGCGTGCCGGCTTGCTTCGTTTTCAAGTCGACGACGCGAATCGCGTGATTGTTGGTATCGGCGATATAGAGTTTGTCGTTGGCTAGCGTCAAGCCGCCCGGCTCGTAGAATGAAGGTGAACCTCCGTCCGTCTGTCCGGGCTTTCCGGTGCCGAACAAGGTGCTGACAGTTTCTTTCTTGGGATCGAGTTGTTTGATCTTGTGATTGTAGGTATCGGCGATCAGGATCTTCTCGCCGAATTTGACCAGGCCAAGCGGGTGTTGCAACCGAACGTCGTCGCCTGAGCCGTCAACGTCACCAAAATCGAAAAGATCGCCGCCGACGAGTGTCTCAACTGTGCCGCCCGAGATGTCGATCGCACGAATGATGTTCGACTCACTGTCGGCCACGTAAAGAGTCTTGCCATCGGTTGCGAGTCCGGAAGGTTGTGCAAAGCCCGACTCGAGCAGCGGTCCATCCAAACGTGCCTCGCGACCCGAGCCTGCGAATGTCGAAACTTCATTTTTCTCGAGATCGAGCTTCCAGATCTGGTGTGGACCAGCCATCGCGATGTAAAGCACACGCCCGACCAGTTGCAGATCCCATGGCGAACTCAACGCGGTCGTTAAAGCCGGTCCGGTCCGGCCATACTGGCGCGACTGTTGACCAGTGCCGGCGATAGTCTCGACGGTGCGGGTCTTGAGATTGACGCGCCGGATCAAGTGGTTTTCGGTATCGGCCACGTAGAGACTGTCGCCATTGAGGGCAAGCCCTTGCGGACGATAGAAAGTGGCTTTATCAAACGCGCCGTCAGCGGTTCCGGCGTCTCCCGTTCCCACAGTTTCGACGAGCGTGCCGTCGAGTTTGGTGACAACGATCCGGTTGTGATTTGAGTCAGCAATGAAGAGCCGA
Organism: Pyrinomonadaceae bacterium; assembly: GCA_044867735.1. Taxonomy (GTDB): domain Bacteria; phylum Acidobacteriota; class Blastocatellia; order Pyrinomonadales; family Pyrinomonadaceae; genus PSRF01. The sequence goes on from JBIOVO010000106.1 coordinate 14,142, forward strand.
TCGCGAGCCGCGTCGGCGAGAATCTTGCCGGGAAACGCGAGTGGCAGATCGCCGACCTTAGCTCGTTCGAGCACGAGCTTGAGAGGTTCCTCTTTTAGCTCACCCTTCTTGCGAAAGTCGTCGATCAGTTTTGCGATCGCCTGATCGATGACTTCGTAGTTTCCCTCTCCCGAGACACCGCCGACGATGTAACCAGCAGGATCGATCAAGACCTGAGTGGGCCAGGCGCGAACGCCGTAGTTCTGCCAGACCGCGTATTCCGAATCGTTGTAAACCGGATGCTCGATCTCGTAACGGAGGATGATGCGGCGGATGTTTTCCGTCTCTTTCTCGTTTTGAAACTTGGCGGAGTGAACGCCGATCACGACAAGCTGGTTCGGATACTTCGCTTCGAGTTTCTTCAGATCGGGAATGATGTGGATACAGTTGATGCAGCCATAAGTCCAAAAGTCGAGCAGAACGATCTTGCCCTTGAGTGCAGCGAGCGAAAGCGGCTTGTCAGTATTCAGCCAGCCACGGCCGCCAGTGATCTCCGGTGCACGTACACGCGGTTGTTCTTGAGCAGACATAAAAATCCCCTGGGTTATTGCGATTAGAAGTAGGAGTGGAGCCACGAGTCTCACGGATTGGACCTTTCCATTGAAACGAGTGCCCCATTGTATCTCCGGCGCAATTCGGCTGAAAGCGGGGGCAAGCCCC
>JBIOVO010000107.1:0-5940 GCA_044867735.1 Pyrinomonadaceae bacterium
TTGCAGGACTAACTTCGATCCCTCATCCTGCGGATGGGCTTTGCCTGCAAACACGAATTGCACCGGGCGCTGTTCGTTATTGATCAATCGCAGCAGGCGTTGCGGATCCGTTAACAGCAGGTTCCAACGTTTGTAGCCCGCAACACGACGCGCGAAACCGATCGTGAGTGCAGCAGGATCAAACATCGTGCTCGCAGCGTCTATGTAGTCCGCACGTTCTCCAGCGGTGATGCGAGATTGAGTTGAACGCTGCCTGATAAACGCAATCAGCCGTTCCTTGAGTCGCACGTGCGCCGACCACAACTCTTCGTCCGGGATTCTCGCTATCGCCGCACTCCAGGCTTCCTGATTGCGAATCGTCGTTTCCCAATCGTTGCCGACATACGTTTCAAGCAACCGGCGCAGTAGCGGCGAGACCCACGTCGGCGCATGAACTCCGTTCGTGACGTATGTAATCGGAATTTCTTCGACCTTCTTTTCCGGCCACATCTTCTGCCAGAGCGCCCGCGAAACTTCTCCGTGTTTCCGACTTACGCCGTTGGTCGAACGACACATGCGAATCGCGAGTGGCGTCAAGCCATAGCGTTCGCTGTTGTTGTCCGGATCGACACGGCCCAGATCGAGAAACGCTTCCTCGGTTAGACCAAGCTCCTGAAGATAAGAAGATCCAAAGGCTTTAGTGACGAGCGAGGCATCAAACTCATCGTTACCCGCCGCCACTGGCGTGTGTGTTGTGAACACGCACTGCTGTCGCACTACTTCAATCGCGGCTGAAAAAGGCCGCTTTGCATCCTTTACGACTTCTCGTGCGAGTTCAAGTGTTAGAAAAGCCGAATGACCTTCGTTGAGATGAAAGACATGAGGCGTGATGCCCAGCTTGCGCAACAGCCGTACTCCGCCGATGCCGAGCAACATCTCCTGAACGATTCTTGTCTCGCGATCGCCACCGTAGAGATGTCCCGTCACCCAACGATCAGTCTCGACGTTCTCGGGAATGTTTGTATCAAGCAAGTAGAGCGAAACTCGTCCGACGTCGGCGCGCCACACCTGGGCCAGCACCTTGCGGTTTCGAATCAATACCTCTACGTGAAGCGGAGCATCGTCCGCATTCTTCACCTGGTGAATGGGCAAAGCGCTGGGGAACGTCTCACCGTAGTGTTCTTCCTGCCAGCCATCGGTGCGCAAGCGTTGGCGGAAGTAACCGTAACGATACAGCAGTCCGACTCCGACCAGCGGCAGACCAAGATCGCTCGCCGACTTGAGATGATCGCCCGCGAGGATACCGAGTCCACCTGAGTAAAGCGGCAGCGAAGTGTGGACACCAAACTCCGCGCAAAAGTAAGCGACCGGATGTTCGGGTGTGGCGGCCGATCCAGCGATGCGGGAATTCGAATTCAGATACGACTGAAAAGTCTGATCGATACGCCGTACGCGTTCGAGATAAACAGGATCGGTTGCGGCTTCGGCGAGTCGATAGGCAGACGTCCTGGCGAGCAGTTGCCGTGGATTTTGTTCGCAGTCTTCCCAAAGTTCCGGATCGAGATCGCGGAAGATGCTCGCGCCGTCTGCGGCCCAACTCCACCAGTAATTCCAGGCTAAACGTTCGAGGGGGATTAATGGCGCCGGCAATGCATTTGTTTGCGCCACACTTTGTTCCATTTCAGTCGTTTCAATCATTCTCTATAGGTTTCCCAGGGGGCAAAGTCGGAGAGTCTACTCGAATTCCTGGTACTCAAGAAACACCCGCGCATCACTTTGCTGAAAAAACACCAGAAGCACTTGTTCGATCTGCTCATCTCCGGCGAGAAATTCCTTGATTGCTGCGGATGCAATCTGGGCTGCTTCGATCTTTGGGTAGCCGAACGCGCCGGTTGAGATCGAGGGAAACGCAATCGAGGTGACTTGATGGTCGTGTGCCAGTGACAATGAGTTCCGATAACAAGAAGCCAGAAGTTCCGCCTGGTTTTCAGGGTCGCGCCCGTAGATAGGGCCAACTGTGTGTATCACATATTTGGCGAGGAGCTTTCCGCCGGTGGTGATCACTGCTTCGCCGGTCGGCAATCCCTTGGGATAGGTAGTTCTTCTGATCTCCTCACATGCCTTCAGGATCTCCGGTCCACCGGCACGATGGATCGCGCCATCGACACCTCCGCCTCCAAGCAGAGTCCAGTTAGCTGCGTTTACGATTGCGTTTACATCCTGGCGGGTGATGTCGCCGACCACGACTCGCGCGCGACCGGCCAGAAAAGAATGCTCGGGGTTATGACTCACTGCGTGGCTCAGTCCTGATTTCGTCGAACATGTCCTGACGTCTTAACGCCTCCGCGACTCCCTTCGCCTTATGTTCAGTCAAAGGATGTTCGGGATCCGTGCTCGCGATCTCGAAAACGCGGTCGTCCAACATTACCACTCCCAACGATCCAAGGGTAACGCCGGGCGTGATCAGGATTTCATCCATGTTGTGGATGCGGAAGCGGCCGGTCTGTTCAACCCAGTCTTCGATGAAGGGGTCGCGCAACGCGTGCTCGGCCTCAGACTCGTCAAAATACGCGCCTTCGACTATGAGACAATATTCGCGCACTTCTTTTGGGCTTTTTTGTTTGCCTTTTTTGGACCAAGAGCCGCCGGCAGGTGTCCGACGCGCTAACTTTACCACCGTCGTTTGGCATCGCCAAGCAAAGAATGGCTTCGGCAAGACAAAGAAATAGGTCCTATATGACCTATAGGACCTATTTCACAATCCGGGATTACGAGGCTTCTTACCGGACGCGGGCGTATTGGCGGTTCAACGTATCTCGCAAGCGCGCATAGTAAGAGTCAAAAGTAACGAAGCCGGTCGTTCCCTGAAAGAACGCACGACCTCCAGTCTCGTTACTCAGCCGGTTCAACGAACTCTGACCATAGCTCGCTGCCAGCCGGTTGCGACTCGTCAGTCCCACCGATGGTGCATAGAAACTGAATACCGAAACATTACGCTTGTTTGACTCCCGGATCGCACGCTCGATATCGATCGTGTGTCCAGCAGCCGTCGAATCGAAGCCACGCGACGTGTCCAAACCATCTGAGATCAACAGCACGGCGTTGGCGGTGGTCCACTCGCTCTTAAACTTCTTCAAAGCCTCCAATACCTCGACGTAAGGATTGAAAGGTGAACTTGCCTGACTCGCTTTCGGCACGCGCAAGGATTTCGCGGCCTTTTCGAGATCGTCTGTAAACGGTTGTCGAACTTGCAGCGATCCGGCGGTGATGTAACCAACCATCACGCGCGAACCTTGCGGTAAAGAACGAATGAAATCACGAGTTACACCAAGTTCATTGCCCACCTGCGATATGAGATCGTCCTGAATCAGGATGGCAATGTTCAATGGCTCAATTGATTGCAGACTGCGCTGCTCATTTTCATTGTTAACGTTAACCATGGCTGAGGCGGTTCCGATTGCCGAAAGCGCAATCAAAAAGGCCGCTGCCAAAGCGAGAAACTTCCGATGGTACATGACTTTACAAATCTCCTATTCCGGAGCATCTGATGCGGTTGAACACGTTAAAGATGGCTGATTTTTGAACCACAAAGACACTAAGACACAAATGTAAGTTTAACTTCGTGTGTTTGTGGCTTTGTGGTTCAAACTGACTGATAACGGTGCTACCCCAACTTGCCTTTGACCTTAGCGGTCAGATAAATTACAACCCTAAATTCACGGAAACACATCCCCGCCAATCTCCAGGTTTTGATCAACGCGGATGGGTATCCTTCGCCAAATTTCGCATGCCTGAAAGGAATCAAACGTATGAAAGTCTATCCGACTGAAGCCATCAGAAACCTCAGTGTCATTGGACATGGCGACGCAGGGAAGACGCAGCTTGTCAGTTCGCTTCTCTACGTCGCCGGAGCCACACCGCGTTGGGGTAAGGTAGATGAAGGCACCACAGTTACCGACTACGAAGAAGATTCCATCGCTCGCAAGATCACTCTCAATACATCACTAGCACATCTCGAGCATCGCGATACAAAACTGAATTTTATTGATACTCCCGGTTACGCAGCTTTCGTCGCGCACTCGCGGCCCGCGCTCCGCGTTGCGGATTGCGCCATCGTCGTCGTTGACGGTGTCAAAGGCGTCGAGGTGCAGACGGAAAAGACCTGGGCCTATGCAAATGAATTTATGGTTCCGCGAGTGATGGTCATCACCAAGCTCGACAAGGAACACGCAGACTTTGGCGCGGCGCTGACCAGTGCGCAAAACTCTTTCAGCAGAGCAATCATTCCTTTTACGTTACCGATCGGAAAAGAGAAAGACTTTCGCGGCGTGGTGGACGTCGTCCACATGAAGGCTTACGAGCTTGGTCCGGATGGTCAGGCAAAGGAGATCGACATTCCGTCAGAAGGTCGCGATATCGTCGAAAAAACGCGCGAGCGCCTCGTCGAACTCGTCGCTGAGTCGAACGACCAGTTGATGGAGAAGTACTTCGAACAGGGAACGCTCGACGAGGCAGACATCCTGCCGAACATTAACAACGCGATTGCACAGAGCAAACTTTGTCCGGTGTTCGCAGTATCGAGTACGACGCAGGTCGGCTTGCGCGCCCTGTTGAATGGACTCGTAGACTATGCTCCCGATCCGGCGCATCACGAAACTGAATGGGGCAAGCCTGTAGACGCAGGTCCGGACTCGGAACGACTCGGGCGGAAGTACAGCGACAGCGAACCATTCTCGGCTTACTGTTTTAGAACCGTAGCGGATCCGTTTGCCGGACGCATCAACATCTTCAAGATCGTGAGCGGTCACCTGCAAACCGATGCCAATACTTTCAACTCTTCGCGCGGAGTGGCGGAACGACTCGGTGCGTTGCACGTGATGCAAGGTAAGACTCTCGATAAGGTTACGGAAGCTCACGCCGGCGACATCGTAGCGTGCGTGAAGCTGAAGGAAACGCAAACGGGCGATACGATTTGCGACCGGCAGGCGCAGATCGTTTACGACGCGGTTGAATACCCTGAAGCTGCGATCGCCTTCGCGATCGAGCCGAAATCGCGTCAGGACGAAGAGAAGATCAGTGTGGCGTTGCACAAGATCCTCGAAGAAGATCCCGCGCTGCACTTCAGTCGCGATGCGCAAACGAAAGAGTTTTTGCTTGCCGGTTCAGGTCAGGTGCACGTTGAGACCGTCGTGGAGAAGTTGAAGAAGCGTTATGGCGTCGAAGTAACGCTGCACCCACCCAAGGTTCCGTACAAGGAAACGATCACGCAGCGCGCTGAAGTCCAGGGGCGACACAAGAAACAGACCGGCGGCCGCGGGCAGTTTGGCGATTGCAAGTGTGTGTTTGAGCCAATGCCACGCGGCGGTGGTTTTGTCTTCGAGGACAAAATCTTCGGTGGTTCAGTGCCGCAACAGTTCCGACCTGCAATTGAGAAAGGAATCATCGAAGCGGCGAAGTCCGGCGCGATTGCCGGCTATCCACTGGTTGATTTCAAGGTGCAATTGGTTGACGGCTCTTACCACCCGGTCGACTCCGACGAACACTCGTTCAGGGCTGCCGGACGCAAGGCTTTCCGTGCGGCGATGGAAAAGGTCAAACCGTCGTTGCTCGAGCCTGTGATGGACGTTGAGATAGCCGCGCCGCAGGAGTACAGCGGCGACATCATGGGCGACCTGAATTCGCGCCGAGGCCGGGTACAGGGCATGGAGACGAGCGGAAAGCAGCAGGTGATCAAAGCGCAGGTGCCGATGGCTGAGATGCTCAACTACCAATCGACGCTCAATTCGATCACTGCCGCGCGTGGATCATTCCACATGCAGTTCTCACACTACGATCCGGTTCCGGGTCAGTTGGCGCAAAAGATCGTGGAGCAGTCGAGGGCTGAAGGAAGAATCAAGGGCGGAGAAGACGAGGAGTAATTGAGTTAGGTTATCTCACGCAAAGGCGCAAAGGGCGCAAAGT
>JBIOVO010000108.1:0-15858 GCA_044867735.1 Pyrinomonadaceae bacterium
TCAGGCGCGACGCCGGGCGAAGCAGTATCGTGGGGCAAGGTCGATCCCGATCGTTTGCCCGACGCGGTGGTGTGTTATGTCGATTCTACGGTAGCGCTTCCGCTCATAACGGCTTATGCTCTTACACGTCATGAACCGCGCGAGCCGAAGCGTCTGTACGAGCGGCGGGATCAGTTTATGAGTTTGTTGCTGGCAGAGTACAAGAAGTCCAAACGACGATAGCGTGATTGGAGAGAACCGGCGATCATGGGTGATACCGCGACGAAGAGTAAGCCGAAGAGTTATTACGATTGCGTTGACTGCCCCGCTTATTGTTGTTCAGTGTACGAACGCGTGCAGGTAACGCCGCGCGACATTCGGCGTCTGGCAAAGCACTTCGGCGTCACGGAAGAAGTGGCAACCGCGCGTTACACGAAGATGTATCAGAAGGAAAGAGTGCTGCGCCGGAAGAAGGATAAGTTGTTCGGAGAGGCTTGCCAGTTTATTAATCCTGAAACGCGTGGCTGCACGATCTATCACGCGCGTCCGTCCGTGTGCCGCGAGTTTCCGCTCACGAAGCGTTGCGCGTATTACGATCTGTTGCAGTTTGAGCGAGACCAGCAGGACGACCCGAATGCGTTGCCGTTAGTGAGGATTACTTTTAGAAACGGAAACAAGTAACGTGGAAGATTTTCTATCAAGGCTGATTGGGAAGAGGTTAGACGTTTACTGCGGTGGGGGTTCGAGCCTGCGTGGTGACGTCATCAAGGTGGAAATGGGCGTACTGCACTTGCGCGATGCTGATGGAAAGCATTGCTACGTTGCGGTCGATAAGATTGTGGTGGTTTGGGAAGCCAGAGACGATGACCACCGGGCGGGGTTCATGCCGCCGCCTAATAACAAGTAAAAAAACCATCCACAGATTACACAGATCTCATTGTTAGAAAAAATCTGTGTAATCTGTGGATGGCTTGGTTAGTCAGTTACCTGCATCGGGAGCGGCACGCGGCGGAAACCGTCGATCCGCTTCAACCAATACTCACTAAACTCCGAATAGATAACGCCCTGGCGGCGCGATGCGTGGTAGAAACCATGCTCGTCAGCAACGACGCCAACGTGTGTCAGGCCACTGAAGAACACCAGCGTTCCAAACTTGAAGTTCTCGTCCGGCGGCGGCGGCGCGAATCTGGCAAACAGGTTGCGCGCGCTCGCTCTCTCAAAGTTGATTCCGGTCGCCTGGAAAATGCTCCACACGAATCCCGAACAATCGAATCTGTTTGGTCCTGTGGCGCCCCAGCGATAACGTGATCCGAGGCGCTGATCGATCGCGGCCATCAGCGTAGGCTCAAAGTTCAAGAAGTTCGCGCTTGAAGAACCGGGCGACGGCGCAATATCAATCGTTGGCCTTGGCTTCGCCTCCCACACCGGTTTCGAATCTGCAACGGCCGAAGCTGAAAGAACAGCGAACTCATCTGGTGAACAAGTGATTTCGTTAACATCGCCTGACGGCGCTGTTGTTCGCGGACGAGTCTGGGCGAATGCTGACGTAGACCAAATGCCAAGCGCCAAAGTTGTGACCAGAACACGAGAAAACAGTTTTCGGAGATCCATAAACAGGAAGCGACCTTCTCTTATTCAATTTCGACTTTTAGGTATTTCTTCGTGAGGGGGGCACCGCAAAAGACCTCGGCATCTTAGCGGCTGAAAAACGGTGCTTCAACAGGCAATGTGACTGTTTCGTGACGAAACGCCGCACGTGAGCTGAGTGCGAACTGAAAGAGGTCACGAATTCATCGCGAGATATAACAGTGTTTATGGGGTGAATAAGGAGATGTGATGACGATGGGCGGTCAATCTGAGAGAACTTGGACCAGCGCGAGGCTCCGGATCCTCGATAAAAGATTTCGCACGCAAAGACGCAAAGGCGCAAAGTTATGAACTGCGGCAGCCTAAGGTCTGAACTTTGCGCCTTTGCGCCTTTGCGCCTTTGCGTGCGAAATCCTGCTTAAGCGCGCTGCACTCTTCGAAAAAGGTTGAACGTAAAAAGCAGAGTTATGACTAGCGTCATGGGGCACACTACTCCCAACACCTAAGAATTCGATTCGACTGTGTATGGAGTATTTAAAGAAACAATGAGGCGCGGTTTTCAGACGGAGCGCCCCGCGTAATTCAATCCCACGGTGATGATCTTTTGCAGCAACTGATCGTACGGCACCCCCGAATGCTCCGCCGAGTCGGCAAAATCCTCGCGGTGCGCAATCTGCGGGTTCGGATTCGCTTCGAGCAGATAGAACTGCCCTTCCTCCGTCATGCGGTAATCCAACCGCGCATAGCCACTCAAAAACAGGTACCGGTAAATTCGCTTCGACAAACGTTCGAGAGTCTTGGTCTGCTCCGGAGTCAGCTCAGCAGCTCTCGTCGCCACTCCAACCTTCTCCTGGTACGCCGGATCCCACTTGACCTTCAGCGTCGCGATGTTCTCCGTCCCTTCCGGCAACTTCTCCATCACCAGCTCCCACGGCGCGTAAGTTTGAATGTTCTGATTGCCGATCACGCCCACATAGATCTCGCGCCCCTTGATGTATTGCTCGACGATCGCGGCAGTCTTATTCTGACGATGAATGAACTCCACTCGCTGCGTCAGCTTTTCATCGTCATGAACGATCGAAGCCTGCGCAATGCCGACCGAACCTTCCTCACTGATCGACTTCACCAGTAACGGAAACTTCAACCGCTTCGGTCGCCGCACTTTCCGATTCATCGGAAATACCGCAAAGTTCGGCACCAGCAAACGGTGATACGAGAGAATCATCTTCGTCAGTGCTTTGTCATGGGCCAACGTCATCCCGCGCGGATTGCAACCCGTATAAGCCTGCTTCATCAGTTCGAGATAACTGACTACGTGCTGATCGTAAAGCGGGTAGCCGTGAAACTCTTCGAGCAGGTTGAAGGCGATGTGAGGCTTGTATTCCATCAACGCGTCCCCGATCGCGTTGAGCTGGTTGTAGAGTCCGATCGGGTAGACTTCGTGGCCCATCTTCTTCAACGTCGAGATCACGTCGAACTCAGTTTTCACTTCCAGCTTTTCTTTATCGGAGAGACCGTTCAACGAATCGGGAGGCACGAGGTCTTCGTGAACTAGCACGATGATGCGCAGTTTCTTTCGCGGCTCAAACGTCATACGGCTATACGATGATAACCCGAATGGAGCACGTTCATTACTTGCACAGTCAGCACTATCATGACACGTCGGCGCGTTTCGCGAAAGGGAGTTGTTACTCGAAGCTGCAATTCTTTGCAGCGATCGATCATGTTTTGCAGCACGTGATCGATCGTGTACTGATGCACGCCGGTGTATTCAGCAACGATCTGTCGCACCTCGCGACGCACCTTACGAATAAAACTCGCCGCACTCATCTTCGATCGGTGTCGTGGATCATCTGAAAAGATGCGATGCAGATCGCGATCGTAAACAGCAGGCCACTCGAAGTCGTAACGTTCACGTTTGCGCTGGTAGTGTTCGCGCAGTCTGATCTTCAACGCCGAGAGTGGTTCGACTTTAGTTCGCGTTCTGTTTCGCGGTTTGGCGCCGGCGAGGTCATTCATCAACTCGTCGATGTATTCGAGCTTGCGCAACGCCGGCCAGCCGCGATACCGGCGGCGCCACTGAGATCGCGGCGTTAGCCAGACTGCGAACGTCTCGGCGAAGTCTTCAGCCGGATGCGCCTGCGCGTACCACGCCGGTAGATGCAACACGTACCTCCGGCTCTTCGGTTTTGGCTTGTAGAAATCCGGATAGGGCTTCGCAAACGAACCAAAGAGTTCCTGGTGCCTGCGTTTGAAGTGGAGTCGAAAGGCCGTGTCGAGCGAGTGGCCGGCTTCATGGCGCAGGATGCGCATGCACTCGGTATCCGTGCCGCCTTCGACCTCGAGCATCTTCTTGCGTTCGAGTTTCATCAGGCGCGGGTGCGCCAGGTAGAACGGAATCGCGATGCCGGGCACGCCATCCGGGGAAAACCACTCCTCCGACAGCCAAACGTGGGGTTTGAAGCGAATTCCGCGGGCGTTGAGCTCGCTATAAAGCCTCTTGATGTGGGGCTCGAGAAACGACCCTTTGATCTTGATCGGGAGGTCGCAGATGCGCAGGTCAAGTAGCTGCTCATCGCTGAGACGATGCCAGGGGAATCGGTAGCTCACGTGGCGGACATTCTAGCGGTGGCGAAGCGAGTGCGCAAAATAGTGGCCCTGGTCTGGGTCTTTTGGTCTTGGGTCTTGGGTCTTGGGCCTTGGGTCTTCGGCTTTCCAAGTCCAAAAACCCGAGGCCCAGGTCCAAAGACCCGAAAACCAAAGTCCAAAGACCCTTTTCCCCCCTTCTTGACGCGTTTCTAATTGAAGGATCAAATTGGGAGCGTCTACCCATCACACAGGACGCTTACAGAGTAGAACAACAAGGGACAATGCTTAAAAACATCTCCAGAATTGCATTCCTAGTCGGGTGTCTGATCACGGTCGCGGGAGTCGCGAGCGCCGACACCAAGGTCAAATCGCGCCAAACGAGTGGCGGTCAAACATACGAAAACACGAGTTACATAAAAGGCAAGCGCCAACGCAGCGAAACAAACAACGGGCAGATGGTCATGGTGCAGCAATGCGACTTGCGGCGAAACATCCAGATCATGCCGGAAGCCAAAGCCTACATCATTCAACCGTACGATGATCCGGCAACCAGCAATGCCGGAACAACGAGTGGCAGTGCTTCGCAGCCAGGCGCCGTCCGCAAAGGCGGCGTGGTGACCTCCACCGTCACCACCAAAGACACGGGCGAGCGAAAACAGATGTTTGGTTACACAGCGCGTCACATCATCACCACCATGGTGATGGATTCCACCCCTGACGCGTGCTCTCCCGTTAAGAACAAGATGGAGATCGATGGTTGGTACATCGACGCCGCCTTTGCTTTTGAGTGTGATAGTCAACGCACTTACACCCCTTATCGACCCCAAGCGAACGGAGGCTGTCATGATCGTTACGAGACCAAACAGATTGGTATTGCTAAGAAGGGTTTCCCTGTTTGGGAGAAGACAACGATGTTCGGACCAAATGGCGCCGAGAGTTTCTCAAACATCAACGAAGTCATCGAGTTCTCCTCGGCGACCCTGGACCCGAGCCTATTCGACATTCCTGCGGGTTATAGCGAAGTCAAAGATTTTGCGAGCGCATTGAGCGCAAACTACGGCGCTACAGGATCTGGCATTCCCTCAAAACCGGAGACTGCTCCTTCGTCGAGTGTTAATACCGCTGCGAACCAACCTGACAAGGCCGCCTCAAGTGAGCTCGGTCCCAAGCGTCCAGGCGTCCTGCGCATTGGAGTCGTCGCTGTAAGGACTGGCGCTGTCGGTGAAGCGTTGAACGCGCGTGACCTGGCTCTCGCCGTGCAGAACACACTGACGACAAGCCTACAGGCCAAAAACGTAGAGGTCGTTGCGATTCAGGCAACGGGAGCTGCAATCCAAACTGAAGCTCAACAGAAAGAGTGCGACTTCGTGGTCTTTAATGACGTGTCGCACAAGAAGGGCGGCGGAGGTTTTGGCAGTTTCCTGGGAAGTTCCGCTTCGTCAGTTGCAAGTAGCGTCGGTTACGGTGGTGGCGCCGCCGCGGGTGTCGCCGCAAACACAGCAACGCATGTGATCATTGCCGCAACAGTAGCGCAAAACATAAAAGCGAAGGACGAGTTGACGCTGGACATGAGGATGGAGCGAGCCAGCGGAACGCCGGTCTTCGGAAAACAGTTCAAGGCTAAAGCCAGGTCCGCAGGCGAAGACATCATCACGCCGGCGGTCGAACAGGCGGCTCAAGCCATAGTTGACGTGGCTAAGAAGTAACGGCCACTGAAAAGCGCAGGAAGCACAAACAGTCGCTGGGGCAATCGGTGACTGCTTTGTGCTTTTTGTGCCTTTTCGTGACTTAGCTTGGTGGTGGAACGCCCGTCTTCAGAGATGAAGACGGGCATTGTTTTTCGACCTGGCATTCATCGCAAAGCGGTGTGCGTGCTTTGCAGACCTTGCGGCCGTGGTAAATCATCAGGTGCGGAAAGATCACCCAATCCTTGCGCGGAATGAGCTCGATTAGGTCCAGCTCGATCTTTTCCGCGGTCTTCTCCTGCGAGAAATTGAGGCGATGCGAAAGCCGGCTGACGTGCGTGTCGACCACGACACCCGCCTTGATCCCGAACGCGTTACCCAAAACTACGTTTGCAGTCTTGCGTGCGACACCCGGCAGTTCCAGCAACTCATCCATCGTGTGCGGAACTTCCCCGCCGTACTCTTCGAGCAACGCCTTCGATGTTCCCTGGATCGACTTCGTCTTGTTACGGAAGAAGCCGGTCGACTGAATGTCCTTCTCCAGTTCTCTCGGCGAGACCTTGAGGTAGTCTTCCGGCTTCGTGTACTTCCGAAACAAATCCGCCGTCACGATATTCACGCGTTCGTCAGTGCATTGCGCCGAGAGAATCGTCGCAATCAGCAGTTCAAACGCGTTGGAGTGATTGAGTGAACATTTGGCGCCTGGATAAGCTCGCTTGAGCCTGCGAATGACCTCGCCTGCGCGAGCGTTCTTCTCTTCCGCATTTTCGCGTTTCGCCATCAAGTTATCCTGTTCTCTTCAACTTTCCGGTCTTCTTGGCCCATGCCTCGATGCGCACAAACGTCCACAGGCCAAGCGGTAAAAGTATCGCGCCCATCAACGCGAGGATCAGCAATTCATACGTCACGGCTGAGAGCGGCGCGCCGGCCAGATACTCGGGCGTTGAGTTGCTGTTGCCTACTCCAAACAATTTTCGGCAAGCAGAGAGCGTGTAAGTTGCCGGCGAAATTGCTGAGAGCGGTTGCAACCAACCCGGTAGGACGTCGATGGGATAATAAACTCCGGAAACGAGCAGAAGCGAGCCCTGAAAGATGTGCGTCGCTTCTGCGCCTCTTTCCGCGCTCATTACCGGGAACACCGCCGCGAACAGTCCGAGACCGACAAACGCAACGGTACTAACCGCGAGCACCACGAACACGCCGAAGAAATTGACTCCGCGCAGGTTGAGATTTGTAAACAGCATCAGCCCCACAAGCACGATGGTGCTCGTCACAATGCTATTCAACAGCGAGAACAGACTGACGCCAAGCAGATGCACGCCTCGCGACACCGGCGCCATGAACGTGTACTCGAGCGTGCCTTCCCATCGCTCGTACGCAATCGACATCGCGATCTCGTTGTAAAGCCACGAGAGATAGTTCCACAACAACGCACCGACCACGAGCGTCAGCGTGAGTTGATAGTTTCCTTGCGCCACGCCGATCAGCGCCACTGTCGCGGACGTCACGAGCGCGTAAAAGTTAAAGACGACCACCCAACCGATATAACGTCGGGTGATGTGCCAACCTCGGAACAGGAAGGCCCACGTTTGCCTTAATGTTGCTTCCATTGATGACTCCAAATCCATCCACAGATTACACAGAGCAATCTGCGTAATCTGTGGACTGTTCTTCTTCGACGAGTTCTTCACCAGTCAACTTGATGAAGGCGTCGTCGAGCGTTGCCGCGCCTGCGCGCCGCATCAATTGCGCCGCGGTTCCTTCCGCCACGAGCTTGCCGTGCGCCAGAAAACCGATGCGTGCGCACAATCGCTCCGCCTCGGCCATGTCGTGCGTGGTCAACAGAATCGTCGTGCCTTCACGAGACTGGAGATCCTCGAGGAACGACTGCACGTCGCGGCGGCTCTTCGGATCGAGACCCGTCGTTGGCTCGTCCAGGAGCAACAGCGGCGGATTGATCATGAGCGCGCGGGCGATGCTGATCTTCTGTTGCATACCGCGGCTCATCTCTTCGAGCGGTGTGGAAAACTTCGCGTTCTCCATCCCCAGCCGTTCGAGTATGTCCATCGCACTGCGTTCAGCCTGACGCGCATTCCGACCGTAGAGCAACGCGGTATAAAGCAGGTTTTCACGCGCCGAAAGCTTCTTGTAGAACGCTGCATCGACGCTGACACGACCGATGATTCGACGCACTTCTTCCTGCTGCTCGGGCAGGGTTAGACCAAGCATCTGGACGTAACCGCTGTCGGCGATGAGCAGGGTCGAGAGCACTCGAATCAGGCTCGACTTGCCGGAGCCGTTTGGTCCGAGCAGTCCATACGTCTCGCCCTGGCCGACGTTGAACGAGACATCATCGATGGCCCAGAGTTCCGACTTCTTACGAAAGCCATTTCGCTTGCGGAAGCTTTTACGAAGATTGCGTACTTGAATCGCTGGTTGCTGCATGATCGACCTCAGAAGTGGATCTCCCAAAACGGGACCACTTGGAATACACGTAGAGTTGTAGGTGGAATTAGAAACGGAGCGGCTGAGCGCGACTTACGCTCGGATCAGCCGAAATTTGAGGACAAGGAGAATTTTCATCGAAATCACCTGTGCGGCTGAGAGTAGCGAAAGGTTCCCGCATTTGCAAGAGTTATTAACCACAAAGACACGAAGACACTAAGTTTTCTCTCTCTTTGTGTCTTTGTGTCTTTGTGGTTAAGTCCTATCGATGGCCGTGGGCGATCTTGACGGCTTCGGGTAAGCCACGCAGGCGGAGCATGGCGAGCACTCCGAAGACAGGACCCGGCGCGAGGATCATAAACGCGTAGCGCCAACTCCACGCACTGACCGCTTTCGGAATCAACTCGATCGAGATCGTCGTCAGTAAAAACCCGACACACATCTGTATCGTCAACGCCGTGCCGATGTACTGCGGGTCTCCGAGCTCCGTGACACACGATGAAAACTGCGCCGAGTCAGCCACAACCGTCGCGCCCCAAATAACCGCAACGAGTAACAGCAACAACGGATTACCGCCGTAAAGCAATCCGATCACCAGACAACAGGAACCACTGATCGCCATCGCCCAGGACGTCACCAACGTTCGTCCAACGCGGTCGGCTATCAAACCGGCGACGACACAACCAATCGCGCCGGCGCCGATCACGAGAAACGAGCCGAGTTCAGCCAACTGCGGATCGCCATTGTGGGCGGCGAGACTCGCGCGAATCATCACGGGGACCCAGATCCACATGCCGTACAGTTCCCACATGTGGCCGAAGTAGCCAAAGCTCGCGAGGCGCACGCCGCGATTGCTGAATACCTTGATGATTTGTGTCGCGTCGAACTTCGCGCGGGGCAGGGCGTGTGGTCCGTCGCTGACAAACAGCAGCACGATGACGCCGCCGATCGCGGCAAGGAAAGAAACAAAGAGTATGTTTGATCGCCAGTTGTCGCTTCCGAGTGCATTGACGAGATAGGGCGTCGCCTTTCCCATCGTAAGCGCACCGACTAGAACGCCGAGCGCCATCCCGCGACGTTCGCGAAACCACGTCGCCATGATCTTCATCCCGGGCGGGTAGACGCCCGCCAAACAAATACCCGTCAGGAAACGAAGAACAATCGCAGTGTTTGGCTCAGTGACGTATAAACCAAAGATAAGGTTTACGGCGGCGCCGAGAAATGAAGAGATCGCGAACAGATGTCGCGTCGTGATGATGTCGGGGAGATTCAGGGCAGCGCTGATGAGCGTGCCGGCGACGAAGCCAAGCTGGACGGCGATCGCGAGCCAACTGATTTGAGAAGGTGAGAGTTCCCATTCGCGTGAGAGTGCGGGAACAACTGCCGAACCACTGAACCAAAGCGCCATCCCCAACAGCTCGGCGGTGGAGAGCAGCGTTAGTGCACGCCATCGACGTGGGTCCGGTGTCGTCATCAATCACGCAAGATCAAACAACAACACTTCCGCCGGCTCCTGGGCTCGGATTTTCAAATTCGATTCCGCCACTACCACCACGCCATCGCCCTGATCGGCGCGTTCACCATTAACTTCAACCGCACCACGGGCAACCTGAATCCACGCATAACGTGCCGGATCCATCTCCCGCGAAACTTCTCCGCCCTCGGGAAGTATGGAAGCAAACAGGCTTATGTCCTGATTCAGTTGCACCGATCCGTCGCGCCCATCGTTCGATGCGATCAGCCGCAACTCTCCGCGGCGTTCTTCTTCTGAGAAAGCTTTCTGCTCGTAACCAGGCGTCAGGTTCTCGGCGTTCGGCAGGATCCAGATTTGGAGCAGATGGACGCGCTCCTGATTGGACGCATTCTGCTCGCTATGTCTTACGCCGGTTCCGGCGGTCATGCGCTGCACGTCTCCCGGTTTGATAACGGAACCGTTACCCATGCTGTCGGCATGTTTCAACGCGCCTTCGAGAATGTAGGTGATGATCTCCATGTCTCGGTGCCCGTGCGTTGGAAATCCATTACCGGGCGCCACAAAGTCTTCATTGATCACGCGCAGACTACGAAAGCCCATGTAACGAGGATCGTAATACTGATCGAACGAGAACGTGTGGTACGTGTTGAGCCAGCCGTGATCGAAGTGGCCGCGCTCTTTTGATCTTCTGATGGTGAGCATTGGGCTTGGGTCTTTGGACTCTGGACTTTGGTCTTTGGTCTTTGGTCTTTGGTCTTTATGTTTTGTGCTTTTTGTGCCTTTTTGTGGCTACAATCCGAGTCCCTGCTCGTGGGCTACGAAGACGGTCACCAGCTCATTCAGTCCTTCCGCGTCCTGATCGTCGAACCTTCCGATCGTCGGACTATCAAGATCGAGCACACCGATTAAGCGTTCGCCATCGAATAGCGGCACCACGATCTCAGAGTTCGAAGCAACGTCGCAGGCGATGTGACCCGGAAACTCGTGCACGTTCGGCACGATGATCGTCTCGCACTGCTTTGCCGCGACACCGCAAACGCCCGTGCCCATTGGGATCCGCGCACACGCGGGGTTTCCCTGGAATGGTCCAAGTATCAACTCCTCGCCACGGAGAAAATAGAAGCCCGCCCAATTCACGTTCGGCAAGGAATTGAATAGCAACGCACTGAAGTTCGCAGCGTTCGCGATCAGGTCGTGCTCGCCTTTGAGCAGGCTCAACAACTGCACGACGAGGTTCGCGTAGAGCTTTGGCTTCGCGTGGTTCTCGGAGGGCGCAGTTGCGCGCAGCTTCTTTGCGGGTTTCTTCTTAGCGGGCGCTTTCTTCGCTGCCGCCTTCTTCTTGGTAGCTTGAGGGCTCATGTGGGTCTTGTTCCTCCGTCAAAAAAACTCTCCCCGCAAAGGCGCAAAGACGCAAAGGAAGACCTTCGGCTACCCGGAGGGTCCTCCTTTGCGTCTTAGCGCCTTTGCGGGGGAAAAATCTAAGCAAACTAGTCCTCACGGGTTCTAATGCTAATCACCACTGACTTCGACGCCGGCGTGTTGCTCTTCAATGCCACACTCCGCACCGGCACCAGAACATTCGCTTCCGGAAAATACGTTGCCGCACAGCGTCGCGGGATATCGTAAGGCACGACCACGAACCGCCGCGCAATTCTCTCTTCACCTTCAAAGTGGCTCACCAAGTCTACAGCTTGTCGCGCGTGTAAGCCCGCCGCCGCGATGTCTTTTTGATTCAGAAACACCACCCGGCGGCCGTTGCTTATCCCACGGTAACGATCGTTCAAGCTGTAAACCGAAGTATTAAACTGATCGTGGCTGCGAATTGTCATCATTAGAAACTGATCGGGGCCGAGATCGTGCTCCGGCAATTCATGAACCGTGAACTGCGCCTTCCCGCTCGGCGTCTTGAACACTCGCTCGCGTGCCGCGTTCGGCAGGTAGAATCCACCGGCGTTACGCACGCGCGTGTTGTAATCGTCAAAACCCGGGACCACCCGCTCGATCGCATCGCGAACCTTGTCGTAGTTACTCGCCAACTCTTCCCAGTCGACACTCGTGCGATGCTCGAGGGTGGCGCGCGCAAGCCGGGCGACGATCTGTGGCTCACTTAAAAGCTCCGGCGAGGCTGGTTCGAGTGAACCGCGCGATTGCTGCACGACGCCCATCGAGTTCTCAGTCGTGACAAACTGTGGCCCACTCGCCTGCTCATCGATCTCAGTGCGACCAAGACAAGGAAGAATCAACGCCCGATCGCCCGTGATCAGATGTGAACGGTTCAGCTTCGTCGAAACGTGTGCAGTCAAACGACAACGGCGCAGAGCCGCGGCGGTGAACTCCGTATCTGGTGTGGCAGACAAGAAGTTTCCACCAAGCGCGAAGAACACTTTGCCCTGCCCATCGTGCATCGCCTGAATCGCCTTGACTGTATCGAAGCCGTGATTGCGCGGCGGTTCGAATTCAAACTCCTCACCAAGTTTATCGAGAAACGCGACGGACGGCCGCTCCCAAATACCAACCGTGCGATCGCCTTGCACGTTGCTATGACCGCGCACGGGACACAAACCCGCTCCAGGCTTTCCGATCTGCCCGCGCAGCAGCATCAGGTTCACGATCTCCTGGATGTTGGCGACTGCGTTGCGGTGTTGCGTCAGGCCCATGGCCCAACAAAAGATGGTGCGCTCAGATCGGACAAAAATCTCCGCCGCCTTCTCAATCAAATCCTTTGCGACACCGCTTTGCGCCACGATGTCAGACCATGAAACAGCTCGAACGGCTGATACAAACTCGTCGAAGCCATCGGTGTACTGGGTCAGAAACTCGTGGTCGAGAACCGTTCCTGGCTCTTCATCCTCGCGAGCAAGGACCGTCTTCATGATCCCCTTCAACAACGCGACATCGCCGTTGATGCGTACTTGAAGAAAGAGATCTGCCAGCGCGGTGCCCGGACCCAACAGTCCAATGACATCCTGCGGATGCTTGAACCGCGTCATACCGACTTCCGGCAGCGGATTGATGTGGACCAACTTGCAACCGTTTTGTTTCGCGCGTTCGAGCGCAGTCAACATGCGCGGATGGTTCGTCCCCGGGTTTTGTCCGATCACGAAGATCGCTTCGGCCTTGTCGAAGTCTTCGAGCGTGACAGTCCCCTTCCCGACGCCGATCGTTTCGTTCAACGCGGAGCCACTCGACTCGTGGCACATGTTTGAACAGTCGGGCAGGTTGTTCGTGCCAAACTGGCGCACGAACAGTTGGTAGAGAAATGCGGCTTCGTTACTGGTCCTGCCGGAAGTGTAGAAGATTGCCTGATCGGGATAGTTGAGCGAATTGAGTTCGGCGGCGAGCAGTTCAAACGCAGCGTCCCAGCTAATTTGTTTGTAGTGACTGCCGTCGCGATGCAACAGCATCGGATGTGTTATTCGTCCTTGTGCGCCGAGCCATTGGTCTGACTGTTGTGAGAGTTCGGCGACGCTCCACTGTGCGAAGAACTCCGGAGTGATGCGCTTCGTGGTGGCTTCCTCGGCTACGTGCTTCGCGCCGTTTTCGCAAAACTCAAAGTGCGGACGTTCGCGATCGGGTTCGGGCCACGCACATCCCGGGCAATCAACTCCGCTCGGTTGGTTGAGCGTCAATAGCGTGCGGACGCCGCGAATGAGTCCCATCTCGGTTCGCGTCGTCTTGATAGTTGCGGCAATCGCAGCCAAGCCACCCGCGGCTTTGCTAACCGGGTTAACTTCAGCCGGGTTTGTCTCCTCAGGTGGTTGGGCCGAGGGGACAGCGTTTTTCGTTAAGGACTCAGACATTTGGAAATATTCATCCACAGATTACGCGGATTAAGCAAATCAAGTATAAATCTGTGTAATCTGTGGATTTGACTTGATCATCACCGATAGCTTAAAAGCTTTTCCGCAGCGTCACGTCTCCTATCTTCCATTAATGCCGAGGAAAATAAAAATGAACCTGTTCCGTCGTCTCAGGTCCTTGCCATTGTTTCTCTGCCTGCTGGCCGCCACCGGCATCATCGCCCATGCCCAGATCAAACCGGGCCGCGATCCGAATCAACCGATCGATCAGGAATACACCAACAAGATTCGCGAGTATACAACCGCGCCCTACTTCAACTCGCCCTTAACCGATTACCTGCCGGCGTCACCCGATATTCCGACTCCAAAAGCCGTACTCGGCGACGTCTCGGGCGCGCCCGGCAAGCTGCCCTACGCCGAAGACGTTTACAAGTATATGCGGATGCTGGAGCGCGCGAGCCCGCGCGTGAAAGTCTATTCGATCGGCACGACCGAAGAGGGCCGCGAGATGATCGCAGTTGCGATCGGCTCCGAACAACTGATTTCGAAGATCGAAGAAAATCGCGCGCGGCTTGCGAAGCTGGCCGATCCTCGGACCATCAACATGGACGAAGCTGAAGCCGATCGCCTCGTGGCGGCTTCGTTCCCGGTTTACTACATCACCGGCGCGATTCACTCACCTGAGACGGGTTCACCGACCGCACTGATGGAACTGGCCTATCGCCTCGTCGTCGATAACAGTCCGTACGTCAAGTCGATCCGCGACAACATGTTGACCTTGATCACGCCGGTAGTCGAAGTCGATGGTCGCAACCGCATGGTCGATATTTACAACTGGCATCTCGCGAATCCCAACTCCAACTGGCCGTCGCTGGTCTACTGGGGCCATTACGTCGCACACGACAACAACCGCGACGCCATCGGACTCTCTCTGAAACTCACGCGCAATGTGCTCAGCACGTACCTCTCCTGGAAGCCACAGGTGCTGCACGACCTGCACGAATCAGTCCCGTATCTCTACGACAACACCATCGGCGATGGCCCATACAACGCCTGGGTCGATCCGATCCTGACTGACGAATGGCAGATGATCGGTTGGAACAACGTTTCGGAGATGACGAAGTTTGGAATGCCCGGCGTGTTTGCGCACGGCAACTTCGATACGTGGTCGCCGGGTTATCTCATGTTCATCGCTGCAACCCACAACGGCATCAGCCGTCTCTATGAAACGTTCGGCAACGGCGGCGCCGACACACTCGAGCGCACCCTCTCGCCCGGCGAATATCAGCGCACCTGGTATCGCCAGAATCCACCACTGCCAAAGGCCAAGTGGTCGCAGCGCAATAACAACAACTACCAGCAGACCGGTTTGCTGACCTCGATGTTCTATTTCAGCAACAACAGCAAACTGTTTCTGAAGAACTTTTATATCAAGAGCAAACGCTCGATCGACAAGCCGAAGAACGAAGGACCGGCGGCCTACGTGTTTCCAGCCGACGATGCGCGACTCGGCAATCAGGCCGAGCTGCTTCGCACGCTGCAAGCGCAAGGCGTTGAGATCAGCAGGTCGACAGCGCCGTTCACCGTCGCCGTAAGAAGGAAAGCAGGCGCCACTGGTCCCAGTCGTCCAGCCGCAGGCCCGTCGCCGGCAGCATCACCCACACCGGCGCCGAAAACAGAAGATCGAACTTTCCCGGCCGGTAGTTACGTCGTGCGCATGGACCAGCCTTACAGCCGCATCGCAGATGCACTGTTGGATCATCAGTACTGGGCGCCAAACGATCCGCAAACAGACATTTACGACGACACAGCCTGGACGATGGGCGAACTCGGAAACATTGAAGTCGTGCGCGTCACGGATGCCAAAGTGCTACAGGCCGCGATGGATAAAGTGACCGGCGACGTCCGTTCGCCGGGCGGCATCAGCGGCAGCGGCTCTGTCTATTTGATCAATCACAATGCCGACAACGCGCTCGTGACGCTGCGTTATCGTTTGAAAGACGTCGAGATGGACGCGGCTGAAGAAGGTTTTGAAGCTGCGGGACGGAAGTTCAATCGCGGCTCATTCATCATTCGCAAAGCTGACGTGGAAACTCTACGACAAGCAACAAGGGAACTCGGCATTCAGGCGTATGCAGTCGCAAGTGCTCCGACTGTCAAGACACATCCCGTGAGAGCGGCGCGCATCGCGATGATGCATACGTGGCTGAGCACACAGGACGAAGGCTGGTATCGCGTCGGGCTCGATCACCTGCAAGTGCCTTTCACTTACATCAGCACGCAGGACGTTTCGCGCGAG
>JBIOVO010000109.1:0-9989 GCA_044867735.1 Pyrinomonadaceae bacterium
ATCAGACGGGTGGCCACGGAGGGCCACCCCTACAATTAATCCAATTTAAGGCCTGATGCGGTAAAGCATTCGTGGGAACGGAATCGTCTCGCGAATGTGCTCTATACCACACATCCAGGCCGTGCAGCGTTCGATACCCATGCCAAAACCTCCGTGCGGAACGCTGCCGTAGCGACGCAGGTCGAGATACCACTGAAACGCTTCTTCCGGAAGCTCATGCAAAGCGATCTGCTCGCGCAAGAACTCGAGCGACGTCGCACGCTCACCGCCGCCAATCACTTCACCATAACCTTCGGGCGCAAGCACGTCGACGCCGAGTGCCAGTTCAGCACGTTCCGGATCGCGCGCCATGTAAAAAGCCTTCACCGCCGCGGGATAGTGATGGACCATCACCGGCTTATCAAACTGACTCGAAATGTACGTTTCGTCGGGCGCGCCGAAGTCTCCGCCCCATTCGAATTTCGACTCCATTGCGCCTTTTTCGAATCCTTCATGAAGCATCTTTACGGCATCGTCGTAATGAACACGCGGAAACGGCGGCACGATCGCTTCGAGCTTTGACGTGTCGCGCTCGAGCACTTTCAACTCTTCACTTCTGTCTTCAAGTACACGCGCGGCGATGTACGAAAGCATTCGCTCCGACAACTTCATCACATCTTCGAGCGTGGCGTAAGCCATCTCAGGCTCTACCATCCAAAACTCGGTCAGATGCCGGCGAGTCTTCGACTTCTCTGCCCTGAACGTCGGACCAAAACAATAAGCTTTGCCAAAGGCAGCGGCCGTCGCTTCGTTGTAAAGTTGGCCTGATTGCGTCAGGTAAGCCTTTTCGCCCTCGAAGTAATCGACTTCGAAGAGCGTCGTCGTTCCCTCGCACGCGGCTGGCGTGAAGATCGGTGAATCGCAGAGTGTGAAGCCGTCGTTGTCGAGAAAGTTTCTGACCGCCTGCACTACGGTGTGTCTGACTTTCAACACCGCATGCTGGCGACGCGATCGTAACCACAAGTGCCTGTGGTCCATCAGAAACTCCGTGCCGTGTTCCTTGGGAGTGATCGGATAATCGTGGACCTGCTGCAACACCTCGGCATCGACGACGTCGATCTCATAACCGCCGGGCGCACGGCTGTCAGCACGTACTTTTCCTTTGATCGAGAGCGCCGATTCCTGGCCCAACCCTTTGAGCGTTTCCCAGAGTTCGGGGGAGATCGCGTTTTTCAACACAACGCATTGCACGATGCCGGTGCCGTCGCGTAGCTGCGGAAAAGCAATCTTGCCACTCGAACGCATGTTGTAAAGCCATCCTTTTAGGACAACTTCAGCGCCTTCGTGTTGTGAAAGTTGGTTAATGTAAGTGTGATTATCTGAAGTGATAGCGTGTGCTTGCGTTGTCATTGAGAAACCCGGGGATCCTTGGGGGTTAGTTGATCCGTTCCTTTAACATCCGACGAAGTGTGGGGAATCTTTCGAGCCATTCAGCGGCCTGCAAAACGATTTGCAGTGTTGGTTCAATGAAGTTTTGATACACGGCGCCACGTCCGCAAACGGCGGTCTGATATGAAAACGTGCCGGTCGCTTTCAATCCACGCTGGATCGTCATCAGCCTGAACTCGAGCGCGAACTCATCCGGATCGATGGCGTCGAGCCCGAGCAGACGTCGCTCTTCCAAAAAGAACAAACGGTGGGCGCGCAGTTCGGCCAATGAGGGGGGACACGGTTGGCGATCCAGTAAAAACGAAACGAGATCATAACTCGCCGGGCCCATGCGCGCGTCCTGATGATCCACCACTCTGATTTGCTTCCGGCTGTCGAGCATCAGGTTGGAAGCGTGGTAGTCGCGGTGACAAAGCACACGCGGCGCGGCTGCCAACTCAGCGGCGATATCGTTCAACTCGGCTTTTAATTCGGCAACTTCCGAGTGCCGGAGATTCTCGTTTCGCAAACTGCCAAAATAGTGATCGAAAAAGAAATCCAGCTCCCATGAAAGTTTTGCTTCATCAAACGCCAAACGGCTGGAGATCGAATTGGTCTCGTACGCTCGATTGGTGGCCTTTTGGATTTTTGCAATCAGCGCGATTGCCTGTTCCTTGTAAGCGTCGCACTGTTCGTCCGACTCGTCTTCGTAAACCTGGAAGAGCTGTCGATCACCAAGATCCTCCTGCACGATGATGCCGGCCGCGCCGTCAACTGCGTAGATCTCGGGCACTGGAATCTCACAGTCGAGAAATAACCGGGTTACGTCGAGATAAGGATGAAATTCTGGATCAAACGGTTCGGGATAAACGGCGGCAACGGCGGTGCGTTTCTTCCATCCGATGCGGTAGTACTTGCGCGTAGAAGCATCGGGAGTAAGAGGAACAACTTCCTTACTTGCGATTCCCTGTTGCGTTATGAATCTCGCAAGTCGGTCTGGCGCGGAGGATTCAAATACGTTAGAGATCACCGGTTTTGGAGCACTCATTGGGTTCATTACCGATCTCCAATGGTCGATTGCCAATTGGCGGATAGGCCAACGCTAAACTTATGCTCATGCTTTTTAATCGGAAATTGGCAATCGGAAATCGGCAATGGCGGATTGTATCACAAGGGGACGACAAAGTTTTCACCCTGAAAATGGCCGGGAAGCGCCTTTTCCGGGCGTGTTTTGCCTTCAACCAGCCTGCGGGGGACGACCACAGCATTCTCGATCTTTGCGCCACTCGGAATGACGACGTCGTCGGCGAGCACGGCTCTGAATACTCGCGAGGCACTGCCGATCTCGACCCGATCCCACATCACCGCGTCGGTGATCGACGACGTCCCATCGCAGACAAGATCTGCTCCGGCGATGTACGTCCTCCCTTGCGTGCTCATCAGTTCAACACTGATGTCGAGATATCGTTTGAGTGTTGATAGCTCGCGCCACTTGCCGGAAGCAACGTGAGCCGCAACCACCTCGCCTTTCGCGATTGCCTGGGGATAGACGTGGACTACCGAATCGGAGAAAACGCCGCGGGGCACGTACTCGAAGATTCTCGGCTCGAGGATGTGGATGCCGGTAAACATCAACGGAGCTGGCCCATCGGGCGCCGGCATTCCACCGAAACCTGTTATGTGACCGCCTTCCGTCTCAACGACACTGAACCGTTCGCGCCGTGTGTTGGGAAGTAGAACCAAAGTCGCGATCGCTTGTGTGTTTCGGTGAGTCTCCAGCGCGGCCTTCAGATCGATATCAGTGATGATCTTTCCGTTAACGACGACGAAGGTTTCGCGATCGAAGAAGTCTCGCGTGTTGTCGAGCGCGCCGCTCGTGCCGAGGATCACCGGTTCTTCGACGTAGTGAAGCTTCACGCCAAAGCGACGGCCATCGCCGAGTGCTTTGCGCACAGATTCAGGCCGGTGATGAAGATTGACAACTATCTCATCGATGCCGAAGCCGGCGAGATACTCGGCGACGTAGCCGACGAGCGGCTTGCCCAGGATTGGTATTGCAGGTTTCGTTCGATCTTCAGTGAGTGGCCAGAGCCTTGTGCCGTAACCGGCGGAAAGAACAATCGCGCGCATCGTCGTGCATTCTAGCGAGTTTTTAACCACAAAGACACTAAGACACAAGGATAGTTATTTCTTAGTCAAACTTCGTGTCTTTGTGTCTTTGTGGTTAAAAAGTCGTACGGATTACGAAGCCTTCGATGCATCGCGCATCACGAGGTCGAAGGTGCCGGGAGCGACTTTGCGGAAGCGGGTGTTGCGATTGAGAGAAACTGCAACGCTGATCGTCGGGTTTTGTCCGGTGAACTTGAAGCCGCCTTCGAGCAAGCGGTTGTAGAGTTCGTTGACGTGAAGTGGTCCACCTTCCTCGCGCAGCAAGAGTGTTACTGCCTGCGGAATCGTACGATCCATAAAACGGTCGCTCAGCGCTTCGACGTTGTTGCGAACGGTGGGAATCTGTTGCCGTCGTTCAACCGGGATCTGCTGCTGCCTTAGCGGTGGTTGTGACTGGCGCATCGCAGCTTCCAGCTCGGCGTCCGAAGGCAATCCCAGCGAGATGTTTCCGGAAGACAGAACCGAAGACAGCAGACGGTAAATCGCGGCCTCTGTCTGACTGGCGAGATTATCCATCTCAGCCAGCTCGGCCCTGACGCTATCCGCCTCGGCTTCCAACTCTCTCAAACGAGCCGCGAGGTGCATCCGCGCGGCGCGCGACTGCCTAAGGCTTTGTTCGAGACGTGACAGCAGGTTTTCGCTAGGTCTCTCCATCCGCCGCCAATCCTAGCACGGATCTGTGCAATTGTGGTTAAAAATGACTTTACCGGTCGCGGTCGAGAATGTACGAAGGTAAGGATCTTAACGAGTCGCTGTACTCGGAATCAGGCAGGTTGTCGAGCACGGAGCGAGCGTTGGTGGCGAATTCGATAGCCCTTTCGTGCGCCTGTTCCAGAGCCCCGGTGCGAAGCATCGCGTCGCGAACGTCCTGCTCTGTTACGCTGCCGTACTTCCTTTCGTGCAACACCGTTTGGATCATCTCGAGCGAACTCGGCTCTGCATCGCGCAGATAGATCAAAGGCAAAGTAACCTTGCCGCCCAGCAGATCGGCGCCGGCGGCCTTTCCTAAGGTGTCTTCGTTTGAAGTGAAATCAAGCAGGTCGTCAATCAGTTGGAACGCCGTCCCGAGATAAAGACCGTAATCACGAAGCGCCGTCTGTTGTTGCTCGGTGGCTTCGCCAAGGATCGCGCCGATCTCGCAACTGGCGCTGAAGAGATACGCGGTCTTACGTTTGAGGACGTCGAAATACTGTGCCTCTGAGATGTCTGCATGGCCCAACAGAGTCAACTGCAACAACTCGCCTTCCGTCATCTTGCGAGTAACGCTTGTCAGGATGTCGAGTATCGGGAGCGATCTTTCGGCCAGACTGGTTTCGAACGCTGACATGTAAAGCCAGTCGCCCATGAGCACGGCGGTTTCGTTGCCATACAACGCATTAACAGTCGGCCGTTTGCGGCGCGTGTCGGCTTTATCGATGATGTCGTCATGGACCAGCGTTGCCGTATGTAGAAACTCCATCACCGTGGCCATGCGGATCGAGTTATAGCGGGCGCCATCGCCACCGACTGCATAGTTCGAAAGAATCGTCAGCGCCGGCCGCACTCGCTTGCCGCCGGAGGCGCGGAGATATTCGCCCAGGTAGTCGATCACCTGAACACTCGATCGCGCCTGACGTTCGAATTCGAGTTCGACCTGGACCAACTCGTTGGAGATGAGACTGAAGATCCGTCGCGCGGTGATTCTAGCCTCTTCGTCCAGTGCGATTGTGTGGCCTGACGTGGTCATGGCAACCGTAATAACGCTTTAGTTGGAGCGATAGTTCGTAAACTGCATGTGAATGCCGAAGTCTTTGTCCTTCAGCCTGGCGATAATGTCCTGTAGCGTGTCGCGATCGCGTCCCGACACGCGCACGATGTCACCCTGGATAGAAGCCTGCACCTTTGCTTTGCTGTCTTTGATAAACTTAACGACCTCTTTGGCCTTCTCCTGCGGAATGCCTTCCTGAATCTGTGCGCGCTGGCGAACCGTTCCTCCGGTGGCCGGCTCAATCTTGCCGTAAGTAAAAGCTTTGAGTGGAACGCCGCGGCGAACGAGTTTCTGTTGGAGAATGTCGTTCATGTTGCGCAGCTTGGTTTCGTCTTCGGCACTGAGAACAAGCTCGCTCTTTTCCAGCACAACGTTCGCGGAGCTGCCCTTGAAATCAAACCGCTGGCGAACCTCTTTGATAGTTTGATTGAGGGCATTCGTGATCTCTGCGGAGTCGACCTGAGAAACGATATCGAAGGAATTCTGCTGCGCCATTGGTCCGAGAATACCACCAAAACGCGAGCATGTGAAACTTATCTCTAGCGCTTAAGATGCAAAGAAGTTTGCGTCGCCAAGACGATCTTTAACCACAAAGACACCAAGACACCAAATGAAACCACTATTTGAAAAATGACTTTGTGTCTTCGGGTCTTTGTGGTTAAGAATCACCCACGTAAAACAACTCTCTGAAGTTCTGCGAGGTAATCCGGCCCATCTCTTCTACGTCAACGCCGTGAATGCCTGCTAGGCAGCGCGCTACCTCAACCACAAAACCAGGCTCGTTTCTCTTTCCGCGATACGGGACCGGCGTCAGGTACGGGCAATCGGTCTCGATGAGCAACCGATCCAACGGCACTTCACTCGCCACCTGCCGCAACGCATCCGCCTTCTTGAACGTCACGATCCCGGAAAACGAGATCATGAACCCGAGCTGGACTGCCCGCCTCGCAAGCTCACCACTTCCACTGAAGCAATGAAAGATCCCTCTTCGCTTAGCACCCTCGTACTCACTCTTCAGGATATCGATCGTCTCAGTCTCAGCCTCACGAGTGTGAATAACAACCGGCAGCTCACAGTCCCGCGCTGCTCGAAGCTGCCGCTTGAAGACCTCGACCTGCACGTCTCTCGGTGAGTTGTCGTAATGGAAGTCGAGCCCGATCTCGCCCCACGCGAGGACCTTTTCGTCCTCGCTCAGAGTCTTGATCTTTTCTTCGGCTTCGTCGTCGTAAAGACGTGCGTCGTGAGGATGCGTACCGATGGCGGTGTAAACAAACGAGTGCTGCCGGCCTAACTCAACCGCTCGTTCGAACGCGCCGCTATGTGGATCTCCCGTGCCAACATTCAAGATCACTGAGACGCCCGCCGCCTGTGCGCGCGCGAGCATCTCTTCGCGATCTGCGTCGAACTCTGTTCCATCGATGTGCGCGTGCGAGTCGATGAACATTGCTTACTTCAAGCGCGCACCGTTCGGAACGTCTTCAGTGAACGTCGCGATCACCGGGCGGCCTTCCTCGCCATACGAAGCGGCCACGACCATGCCTTGCGACTCGAAACCGCGCAACTTTCGTGGCTTCAGGTTCGCGACGATTACAACTTTGCGCCCGATCAGTTTTTCCGGTTCGTAGTACTGCGCGATTCCGGCGAGGATCTGCCGCGGCTGCTCTTCGCCGAGATCGATCTTCATCAACAGTAGTTTGTCCGCCTTCGGCACGCGTTCGGCAGACAACACCTGGCCCACGCGCAGATCGACTTTCGCAAAGTCGTCGATCTCGATGAAGCTCGTTACGCCGACAGCATCAGCTTCCGTTGCATGCTTCATCGGCGGCTCAGGTTTCGTAGCTTCCTTCGGCGGCG
This sequence comes from Pyrinomonadaceae bacterium, assembly GCA_044867735.1. Taxonomy (GTDB): domain Bacteria; phylum Acidobacteriota; class Blastocatellia; order Pyrinomonadales; family Pyrinomonadaceae; genus PSRF01. Next base: position 7,178 of record JBIOVO010000109.1, read on the forward strand.
CAACTGCATCCGCTTCGGTGGCATGCACGCCTGCTGGTTTCAGGTTGGCGTAGATGTCAGCCATCGTTTTCGCTTTATCTATTTTGGGAAAGATGGCCTGTACTTCACCGATCGCTGCACCCTCGCTGAGTTCTCCCCACTTGAGATCCACCGGATTAATGTCAGCGGGCGACCCTGACAAGCCCAGCTGTTTCCACATTGTGGAACTCGCCGCCGGCATCACCGGATGCAGCAGTACACACAACCAACGAAGCGACTCAGCCGCGCGATACAATACAGCGCCCAGCGTGTGCTTCTGGTTCTCATCTTTTGCCAGGTCCCAGGGCTTCGCGTCGCTAATCATCTTGTCCGTGCGCGCGATGACCGACCACGCCGTTTCCAGCGCCCGGCTGAACGCCAGGTTCTCGAAGTTCAATAGAAACTGATCGCGCGCCGTCTCGATAAAACCGGCGACAGTAGTTTCATCGGTATCAACACCGGTCCGTTTTGCCTGCAACAACTTGTCTTCGGGAATCACTCCCGAGGGAATGCGACCACCGCAGTAATTCCGAATCATCGTCAGCGTGCGACTCGACAAGTTTCCCAAACCACTCGCCAGATCGCTATTGGCGCGATCGATCAACCCTTCATATCCGAAACGCCCATCCTGTCCGAACACCATCTCCCGCAGACAGAAGTAACGGATCGCATCGATCGAGAAGTGTTTGTGCAAAACGTCGATCTCGATAGTGTTGCCGATCGTCTTCGACATCTTGCGCGCATTCGGATCCAACCACATTCCATGCGCCACGATCGCGCGCGGCAGTTCGATGCCGGCGGCGAGCAGAAACGCCGGCCAGTAAACCGCGTGAAAGCGCAGAATGTCCTTGCCCACCAGATGCAGCGCCGGCCAGTACTTCTCAAACCCGACGGCGCGCTCGCGCTCTTCGTTGCCGTAGCCGATGGCGGTGATGTAATTCGTGAGCGCGTCGAACCAAACGTACATCGTGTGCGACGGATCGTCAGGGACAGGCACGCCCCAGCTCACGGACGTTTTTAGTCTGCTGACTGAGAGATCCTGTAGCCCGCCGCGCACAAAGCTGATCACTTCGTTTCGTCTGGATTCCGGTTTGACAAAATCAGGACGACTCTCAAACACTTCGAGCAGCGCCTGGTCGTAGTCAGAGAGCCGGAAGAAATAACTCTCCTCAGAAACACGATCCAAAGGTGTTTCGTGAATCAGGCACGTCGGTGGATCGCCCTCATTCGCAGACTTCTGATACTCGTCTTCAGTCTTGTAAGCGGCGCAAGGAGCGCAGAACCAGCCTTCGTAGTGGCCCTTGTAGATCGCGTCGTTCCCTTTTGGCGTTTTCGCTTTCGCGACCGTGCGCCAAAGATGGCTGACGCCTTCGTAATGAAACGGCGCGGTCGTGCGCATGAAGACGTCATAACCGCCGTGATCGGTGTCGAGGCCAAACTCGCTCGTCATCTGCTTGTAATAACTGACGACGAAATCTGCCTGCTCCTGTGGCGTTCGTCCTTCCTTTTCCGCGGCGCGCTCGATATTGATTCCGTGTTCGTCAGTGCCGGTCAGAAAATAGGTGTCGATCCCGCGCTGTCTCTTCGAACGCGCGATCGTGTCGGCCACGATTATGGTGTAGAGGTGACCGAGATGCGGCAGGCTGTTGGCGTAATAGATTGGTGTGGTGACGTAGAAAGTGTTCATCTTCAGATTGTTAAACCACAAAGACACCAAGACACAAAGTTATCACCTTATTAAAACTTAGTGTCTTTGTGTCTTTGTGGTTAATAACTCTCGGCTAATCCTTTCCTTTGATGAGGGCCATTGCTTCGGCGCGCGTGCGTGGATCGGAGCGGAAGCCGCCGAGCACCGCTGAAGTCACAGTCTTCGCATCGGCTTTTCGAACTCCACGCAGCGTCATGCACGTGTGTTCGGCTTCTATGACTACCATCACACCCAACGGTTTGAGACCCTCGAAAAGTGTGTTTGCGATGTCGGTAGTCAACCGTTCCTGAAGTTGCAGTCGCCGCGAAAAAGTCTCGGCGAGCCGGGCCAGCTTCGAGATTCCCAGGATTCGACCACCCTTCGGGATGTAAGCAATGTGACAGCGACCCACAAACGGAGCCAGGTGATGTTCGCACAACGAAGCGATGCTGATGTCTTTCACGATCACCATCTCGTCGTGCTTGTCACCCGGAAGCGGTATGACGTGCTGCGCCGGATCCTCGCGCATGCCCGAGGTCAACTCCGCGTACATCTCTGCGACGCGCTGCGGAGTCTCCTGCAAACCAGGGCGTTCTGGATCCTCGCCAATGCCCTCGAGAATCATGCGGACGCCTTGAGCGATCAAATCCAGGTCCACAGGTGACGCGGATGAAGACTGATTATTGTTCAGTGTTTGTTCGATAGACTTCATAATCGTTTTGTTGCCAAAGCCACTCGCGCCGCTTCCTCTACGACTTTCAAAGGCACGTTCGCCTTCACCGCTGCCGCGCGGCACTGCTCAAACTCCGGCATCTCGTTGACCACGCGCCCCTCCAGCTGGGCTACTTTAACATCGATCGGTCCATACTGCGTTTCCACCTGCACAACACTGCGCTGAAGCGCACGCCTGTTAACTTCGTAACTGCGAATGCCGAGCGTCGTGGTTTCAGTAAACAACAACCTCATCACGGCTTCCTTCTCGTCACGCGCACACAAGATCGACAAAAGCACGCCGGGACGGTTCTTTTTCATCTGCACGGGCGTGAAGAAGCAGTCGAGCGCGCCGAGTTCGAGCATCCGGTCCATGACGTGGCCGATGATCTGTGG
>JBIOVO010000110.1:0-3277 GCA_044867735.1 Pyrinomonadaceae bacterium
GCGCTCGGCGGGGAAGCGCACGCCACGACAGCGCTGGTGGAAACTGCGCGTCAACTTGGCGTAGGCATTTCGAACCTGATTATCGGCTTCAGTCCCGAGGCGGTCGTTGTCGGTGGGGAGATTGCGCGCGCCTGGGATCTGATTGAAGATGCTTTGACTGAAACCATCGAACACAGCGTCCGTCGCGGTCTTCCTTCGGCGCGCATCCTTCCATCGACCCTGGGCGAAAAGCCCACGGTCCGAGGCGCCTTGAGCCTGGTCCTCGCCAGTAAATTCGCCGCCGCCTTCGCTGCTTAGGCCTCTGTAATCCGTCTTTTCCCTGTCATCTGTGGCTAAAAAAAATTGTTGACAGCATTTGGAATCTATATTAAAAACTTAGTTCGCTGAGACAACAAACAAAGTTTTTAAGCCGAGGCATTCGCCTGTCGCTTCGGTCAATCCTGGTGGGTTTTTACGAATAGTTACTATCGCAACGCGGACCTTTCCGCGTTGCTCCTGTCTTGCTCTCGGCAATACTTTCGGCACCAGAGGAACTTGAAAATGAGAAAGCCACTCGCCATCGCCCAGGTTGTCCTGCTTGGATTGCTCCTCGCAACTTCCGCTTTCGCCCAAAATAACAACGGCGCGATCGTCGGCACCGTCAAAGACCCTAACGACGCCCTCGTGGCCAAGGCCCAGGTCAAAGTCACCAGCACGAAAACCGGAGAAGAACGAACCACTGAAACCAGCGATGACGGTACGTTTACGGTAACCAACCTCGAACCCGGTACTTACAACGTCAGTGTAGAGTCTACTGGCTTCCAGGCCGTGACGTTTGAAGCAGTGCAGGTTGAGACCAACGCGCGTCTGCCGCTCGATGTAAAGTTTGCGACCATCGCAGCCGGTAGTTCATCCGTTACGATCACTGCCGATTCGGCGCCTCTCGTTGAAAGCGAGACGAGCGTTCGCGGCGATTTGATCACGGGCCGGCAGGTTACCGATCTTCCTATCCCGCAAAGGAACTTTACTTTGCTCGCAGGGTTGTCGCCCGGCGTCGTGCGACCAAATCTCGGCCTGCTCGGCGGCGGTGGCAACTTCGTCGCGGGAGGTGGCGGACAGAACAACACCGAGGCCACGCGCTTCCGCGAGTCTGGTGGTTCGGTCCTCGTCGTTAACGGCGCGCGCGCGACGAACAACAACTTCACGCTCGACGGCGTCGATAACAACGAATCTCAGTTTGGTCAGATCGCGATTTACCCTAACCCTGATGCGATTGCGGAGTTCAAGATCGAGTCGAGCGTGCCTTCGGCAGAGTCGGGACGCGCAGGCGGCGGAATCATCTCGACCACTTTCAAGTCAGGCGGCAATGACGTTCACGGCACCGTCGGTGAGATTTACCAGGGCCGCATTTGGAGTGCCGCTGCCAGCAGGTTTGACGATCCCACTTCACTGCCGGTGCCAAACTACGTAACTCATAATTACTACGGCACGGTTGGTGGTCCAATCTATTTGCCAAGACCAGGCGAAGGCACTCCGACGTTTTACGATGGGCGGAATCGTTCGTTCTTTTTCTTCTCACTCAATGGCCAGAGAAACAGTACGCCGATCTTTGGCGGCACCGGCGATCCGCAGGACGTGCCTGTTCCCACAGCGAAAATGCGTCTGGGTGATTTCAGTGAGTTACTGAGGCCTGGCACAACACGTACCTTTCCACTCGCGGGTGGCGGCAGCGTCGTGGCTCCAATCGGAACCATCTTTGCGCCGAATGGCACTCCGATCCCGGGAAATGATCTTCGCAACTGTCCGACTTGCGGGCCATTCTCGACCTTTGCCAGCAACTACGTAAACGCGTTTCCGCTGCCGACCCTTCCCGTTGCGGGACGTAACTTTGTAACCAATCGCAAAGAACACGCGAACGTCGATAGTTATGACATTCGCATCGATCACCGGATCACCGACAGCAACACGATCTTCGGACGTTACAGCAAGTCAGACACGGCGCGTTCGCGCGATAACTTCTTCCCGCTGGGCACGTCGCCCTCGGGCAACGACCTTCCGGCCGGTCCATCGGCGGGTGACGAGTTTGGCGATTCGAAAGGCTTCACGCTGGGCGACACGCACGTCTTTTCGCCGACCGTGGTTAACGACGCGCGCTTTGGTTACACCAGAGTTCAGATTGGAATCTTCAACACGGGCGTTAACGGCACCGGCGGATTTAGTGAATCGGTCTCCGCGAACCTCGGTGCACCAAATATCAACCTTGGTCCAAACAGCAGCGGTATCGTACTCGTCGGAATCGTCGATGAGTTAACGGGAACCGATCGCGCAACCGAGTTCACTGGAGACGGCGGTCCGTTTTACTTCCTTTCGAACAACTTTCACGTTGCTGACGCGGTCACCGTTATCAAGGGTAATTCGACGTATAAGTTTGGCGGCGACTATCGCGTCAGACAAAACAGTAACTTCGACGGTGGAAGAAACAACGGCACCAAAGGCAACTACCAGTTTGGCACGACGGGGAGCGGTTTCGTTCAAGGCAATTACAACGGCATTGGCCCGAACGATACCGGTTCGTCGCTCGCAAACTTCTTGCTCGGCTACCAACCCGGCTTCGTAGGGCGCGGTGACCCGGGTGGACCATACTTCCAGTCGAGCAAGGAGATTGCGTTCTTTGTTCAGGACGATTGGAAGGTCAACACAGATTTGACCTTGAATCTCGGTCTTCGTTACGACATCTTCACCGCTCCGACTGAGCGCTTCGATCGTCAGAGCAACTTCGATCCGGCGACAAGAACGATTCAGATGGCCGGTGAGAATGCTCCTGGCGGTCGCGACCTCGCGAACACTGACAAGAACAACTTTGGCCCACGAATCGGTTTTGCATACAGTGGGTTCAAAGACGACAAGACAATGGTGCTGCGCGGCGGTTATGGCATTTTGTACACCACTGACATCAGCGCGGCACAGCCACTTACTTCGAACCCGGGCACGGGGGCTGCCAGTTATGCCTGCACCCCAATTACCAATCCGGCCGGTTGTCCGGCGGTATTTCAATCGCGCAATCCGTTTGACAACGGCATCCCGACGGCGCCTTTCACCGTTGCCGCTCCGGGAACGAGTTTTGCCGCTCCGACCACCGGGGGACTCATTCTTTTCAATGATCCAAACCGTAAGGATGAGATGTATCACCAGTACAACCTCACCGGGCAGTGGGAGTTTGCACCTAATTGGTTAGGCGAAGTCGCTTACGTGGGTTCGCTTGGTCGCAACCTGCTGGTCTTGAGCAATATTGGTACAA
>JBIOVO010000111.1:0-9854 GCA_044867735.1 Pyrinomonadaceae bacterium
GACGTCGTAAGTCCGTGACCAGGGTGATCGCACAGAGTTGCCAGTCTGAGTTGTAATCGTACCCGGGAAGTCGAAGGGAGTTGTAGCGACGTAGAAAAGAAAAATCGAACTGAGGCATCGTGAGGCACCTCGCCGTGAGAATCTGAAATCGACGAGATTATAGAGCTGTGGCGGGCAGATTTCTAACGGTGGCCGTCCGTGGTCACACCGCTTCGAAACAAACGTAAAGATGGGGTGGCCACGGAGGGCCACCCCTACAATATAATGTTCCACGCTATGACCTTCGAGATTGTCCAGGTTGGTGATCCGGTTTTGCGGCAGATCGCGAGAGAGTTGTCGGTGGAGGAGATCAAGAGTGCTGCTATTCAGGATTTGATAGCGCAGATGCGCGACACGATGCGTGCGGCGCCAGGTGTGGGTTTGGCGGCGCCGCAGATCGGGGCGTCGATCCAACTCGCCGTGATAGAGGATCGCATCGATTACCAGAAAGGTGTCTCTTCAGAGCAACTCGAAGCACGCCAGCGAGAGCCGATCGATTTCCACGTGATTATAAATCCGAAGCTCAGGATCCTCGGCGATAAAGCCGTTGACTTCTTTGAGGGATGTCTGAGTCTCGCAGGCTTTGCCGGCAAAGTTAGTCGTGGCACGACCGTACTCGTGGATTGTCTAAACGAACGAGGCGAACCGATCAAGCTGAAGGCGAAAGGTTGGTACGCGCGTATCTTGCAGCACGAGATCGACCATCTGAACGGAACGCTATACATCGATCGAATGGACACGCGTTCGTTCACCAGCGTCGAAAACGCCGACCGGTTCTTGCGAACAAAATGATCAGAGTCGTTTTGGTCTTCAGCTTCCTGCTTGCATCAGCGATCGCTGTCAGCAGCGAGGCTTCAGCGCCGGATACGAGCGATAGAATTCGTCGCGTTGAAGCGGGCCTGATTCCAGTTGATGACAAAGGTCAGCCCACCTCACCAGCCACACTCGCCGACAGGATGCGTCACTACGGAATTCCTGGCGTCAGCATCGCCGTCATCAACGAAGGCAAAGTCGAATGGGAGCGTGGTTACGGTGTCGCTGATGCCGGCAGCAAGCAACCAGTTACACCTGACACACTCTTCCAGGCGTGCTCGCTCAGCAAACCGATTGCCGGGATGGCGGCGCTCGAGTTGGTTGAAGAAAACAAACTGAACCTCGACCAGGATGTAAATCAGAAGCTCACCTCCTGGAAAGTTCCTGATAATGAATTTACTCTCCAGGAGAAGGTGACTCTTCGCCGGTTACTCACGCACACTTCCGGATTGACCGTCTCAGGCCTCAGAGGATACACAGTAAACGAACCACTGCCGACGCTGCTGCAAATACTCGACGGCGTTAAACCTGCCAACTCGATCCCGATCCGCGTCGATACGGTGCCGGGCACTAAGTGGCGTTACTCCGGCGGTGGCTTTCTCGTGCTTCAACAACTATTGATCGACATCACAGGAAAACCGTTCGCTGAACTCATGCACGATCGAGTGCTCCGGAAACTTGGAATGCGCCATAGCACTTACGACCAGTCGCTTCCCGAAGCATTAAGGAAGCGAGCGGCTCGCGGACATCTTGAGAATGGCGAAGTGGTTGAAGGTGGTTGGCACATCTATCCGGAGATGGCTGCCGGCGGATTGTGGTCCACACCTTCCGATCTTGCTCTCGTCGCGATCGAGCTACAACGCTCGAAAGCGGGAAAGTCAAACAAAGTTCTGTCTGCCAAGATGGCAAACGAGATGTTGTCGGATCAGATGAAAGACTTCCCTGTTGCCACTGTGAGTCAAAGGTACCGCCGCGAAATAAGAAATCAGGGACTTGGATTCAGACTGGAAGGCGCTGGTCGCGCGGCTCGCTTCAGTCATCACGGCGGAAACGTCGGCTACACGTGTTTCATCGTGGCGTATAGCGAGACTGGACAGGGCGCGGTGGTCATGACCAACTCAGACAATGGACCAGAGTTCATTCAGGAAGTAATTCGCAGCATCGCCCGCGAATACCGCTGGCTTGACTATCCCGGAGTCTAGCCACGAATCAACTGATACCACACCGATCAGATTCTTTATTCTTTGCTTGCGGCGAGCGAGGCAATCGCGTAAAACGTCAGCAGTGGCTGAACTTTCCCCCGGAGCTACGGTTTCCCACTATCGCATCATAGGCAAAATTGGTGCGGGAGGAATGGGCGAGGTCTATCGGGCTCACGACACCGAGCTCGGCCGTACCGTGGCTTTGAAATTTCTCTCGGGCGAGGTCGCCAGTTACCCAAGCCGCGTCAAGCGCTTTGTCCAGGAAGCGCAAGCCGCATCGGCACTCAATCATCCAAACATTCTTACCGTCCATCAGATCGGCCGCGTTGACGAAGCAACGTTCATTGCAACCGAGTTCGTCGAAGGCGTCACGCTGCGAAAGCACATGCGCCAGCGGCTGAAGCTGATCGAAGTACTCGATATCGCAACGCAGATCGCATCCGCGCTCGTCGCCGCACACGCCGCCGGCATCGTTCATCGCGACATCAAGCCTGAGAACATCATGGTGCGCGCGGATGGTCTCGTGAAGGTGCTGGACTTCGGACTCGCGAAACTCTCCGAAAGACAGGACCTGTTATCAGCCGGATCGGAAGCATCGACGATCGCACTCGTCAATACCGAACCGGGCTCAATACTGGGAACCGCGGCCTACATGTCGCCTGAACAGGCCGCCGGACGCGAGGTCGATGCACGCTCGGACATTTGGAGTCTCGGTGTCGTGCTCTATGAAATGATCGCCTCGCATGCGCCATTCGAAGGCGCATCGAAGAGCCACATCATCGTCGCGATCATCGATCGTGAACCGACGCCGATAACCAACTTTGCCCCAGACGTTCCCGAAGCGCTCGAATTGATTATTACTGAAGCGCTCGCGAAAGACGTTGACGAGCGGTGTCAGACGGCGAAAGAGATGCTCGGGAAGTTGCGGCGCTTGAAGCATCGGATCGAGTCGGGTGTGCTGTCGCCATCAGTGTCTGATCTCAATCGGTCAGCTTCTATCGCGCCAGGGACACATTCGAATCTTTCCACCCCGCCCAAAAGCCTCACGATGCAGGAAGCGGCACGATCGACTGTGCCGTCACAAGACGGCACAACACTGGCGGGCTCCGGAGCGAGGGGACATAAGACTGCTATTGCTGCCGCGGTGCTTGGTTTGATCGTAGTTAGTGCGATCGGATTCGGACTGTACAAACTGTTCACTCAACCTAAGCCGTTCGGTCCCGTAAGAATGACCGCGCTCACGACCGGCGGGAAAGTCAACGAAGACGATATCAGGGGCCAACTCACGATCTCACCTGACGGCAAGTATGTCGTCTGCGCGGCAGGTGATGCGAAACAGCAAGCCAGCTTGTGGCTCCGCCAAGTATCCACGAATAGCCTGGTTCGGATCGTTCCACCGGAAAACGGAGTTTATCTGGCGACAACCTTCTCACCCGACGGCGAAATGATTTACTACGTCGCTACGTTGGAACGAAATCAGTTTGTGCCGACGCTCTATCGCATTCCCGTTCTCGGCGGCACTTCGACAAAGATTCTTGACCGGGTTTCAAGTGCGGTTGCGTTATCTCATGACGGCAAGCAATTCGCTTTCGTGCGCAGAAATCAGGAAGACGTGGCCCTGATGGTGGCAAATGCGAATGGCAGCGGAGAACCAAAAACTATCGCCACCAGCAAACAGCCAAACGCATTCTCTACTTCGGGACCGTCGTGGTCTCCTGACGGGAAACGAATCGCGTGCGGCATGACTAACGGCGGAACCTCGACCGTAGTTGAAGTCCCGATCGATGGTGGCGATCCGAAGCCCATCGGTTCTGAGAAATGGGCCAGCGTGGGACGCGTAATCTGGCTCGCCGATAACAGCGGGCTAATCATCACCGCGCGACCCGAGTTTTCATCGATCGGCACACAGATCTGGTTCCTTCCATATGCAGGCGGGCCGGCGCGACGAATAACAAACGACTTGAATGGGTACGGAGAAGTCAGCCTGGGCTTGACCGCGGACTCAGGCACCATTGCGACGCTCCAACAAGTGATCTCGAGCAGCATTTGGATTACGCGGCCAAATGAAGACGAACGCCAGGCGCAACAAATTCTGAAGACCAACCTTCCATCTGAGACGATGGCGTGGACACCTGACGGTAGAATCGTTTATGCGAGTCGCACCGGAGAGAATTGGGACATCTGGACTGCGAACCAGGACGGCTCAGCACCTAAACAATTAACTGCCGACGCTTTTATCGATAAGCAACCCGCGGTTTCCGGCGATGGACGTTATGTCGTTTTTCAATCCAATCGATCGGGCAACCGGAATATCTGGCGCATGGATCTCGACGGTAGTAACCCAAAGCAATTGACCGAAGGTGTTAGTGAGGATGCTGAGCCGGTTTGTTCTCCCGATGGCCGCTTCGTAGTTTTCACGTCTGCGCGTTCCGGCAAGTTGGCTCTTTGGAAAGTCGGGATTGATGGAGGAACGCCGTCACAGTTAACCGATCGTGCTTCGCAATTTCCTTCCATCTCGCCTGATGGAAAATCAATTGCGTATTTCTATAACGACGAACAAGCAAACAACCAACCCAAGCTATCCATCATTCCGTTTGAAGGTGGCGAGCAGGCGAAGACCATCGATCTCGCCCGCACAGCTCAACCACTCGGTTTTGCGTGGATGCCTGATGGCCGATCGGTTGCGTATCTGGCTTCTGACTCCGGGAATTTCAACGTTTGGAGTCAACCTGTAGACGGAACCGCGGCGAGACAGTTAACGAACTTCAAATCAGATTTGATAGATAGTTTCGCCATCTCGCGCGATGGCAAGATCGCGGTTTTCCGTGTTTCCGCAACGAGAGACGTCGTACTAATCAAAGATTTCCGCTAAGTCTCCTGGGGCTCACGCCCCAGGCTTTATGCAAACGTCTGCTTCGCAGGCTAAGCAGAACCGATGCTGATCCACATCGCCCAGCCCATCTGGTGAGATCAGTTGAAAGGAGAACTCCCAATGAAAGAATGGACCATCATGATTTACATGGCCGGCGACAACAACCTCGCCGTCGACATGGCCTACGCCATGGAACAAATAAAAGGCATCGCTGATAACGCCGCCGACAGCCCAAACCTTTTCGTTTACTACGACGGCAACTCCCCAGCGATTCCCACAATGTACTGTGACTTCTCCGAACCGGGGAAACCACGATACGTCCGGTCCTACAAAGTTCCCAACAAACTCTTTACGGTCCCCAAAAAACCAAACGAGAATAACGCCGACCGCCGTTCAATCCTCAATTTCATCAATTGGTGCGTCAATACCGTCGAGGTTGAAGTTGACGGCGAGATCACCTTTGGCCGGCGCGCGGAAAAGTATGCACTGATATTTTCCGGCCACTCGCTCGGCTTTCAGGACATCGGTTTATTTAAAGACGAGACGTCCGGCAAAACCATGAAGATGTTTGATTTTTACGGTGTCCTTCAGCGGATCGTGAGCCCCGAAGCAGACCTGATAACGTGGGTCGACCAAATGGGCTGGGACGGTGAAATGCGGGAAGTCGAATCAACCGAACTGCTGGGTAAGAAACTCGAGATTCTCGGTTTCGATAGCTGCGTAATGGGAATGCTGGAAGTGGGATTTCAATTCGAGCTGGTGGCTAATACCCTAATCGCATCTGAAGGAAGCGTTCCGAGTGCTGGTTGGACCTACGCAAAAATCCTTGGTTGTTTGGGCCGAGAAGACACCCGCGGCCTCGACACAAAAAGTGTCGCGGAGCTCTTCGTGAAAAAGTTCATTCGCAGCCAGGATGCCTACACGGTCGGAGGCGTCTCAGTGGATATGGCCGCCTGGGATCTCGAGAAGTTTGTGGACCTGGCGAACGCATTCGATGCCCTGGCCAAGGCGCTGATTAAATGCTTTGAAGACGAGGAAAGCCGAATCTACCGGCAGATGGAACGAGTGATCCTTCAGGTGCATTGGAAATGTCAGTCGTACATGTACGATCAGAACGTTGACCTGGGAGATTTTTGTGAATTGCTTGCGCAGGAATGCGGCCGCGTAGAGCAGGAGCTTGGCGAGGGCAAGGACCTGAAGCTGTTGAGAAAAGTGCAAGACGAATGCGAGTTTGTGCTGCAAGAGTTGAAGGCAGCCGTGATTCTGAGTGGCTTTAGCGGCGGCGGTTATCAGTACTCGAACGGAGTCTCAGTATTCTTTCCCTGGTCGCGTGAGGGGTATGAAGTATCGAAGAAGAACTACGAAGGATTGTTTTTCGTCGAGGAGCGTAAGGAGAAGGAATCGTGGACTGACTTTCTTAAGAAGTATCTCTTCGAGGTCAGTGTCCGAAAACTAGAGCAGCCGAATCCGGATGTGCCTGCGGGGAGCAGAGTCAGGTATAACTCCGGCGTTCTATTTGATGAAAGATCCGATGGTGTTGTGTCGTTTAGCACTCGTGCTGTGAAAGGCAAGATCGCGGGTCATGAAGGTACAAGAATCGCCGGGCACGAAGGTACCAGGATTGCCGGCCATGAAGGGACGAGAATCGCCGGCCATGAAGGCACGAGAATCGCCGGGCACGAAGGAACGAGAATCGCGGGTCATGAAGGCACGAGGATCGCCGGCCACGAAGGTACAAGAATCGCCGGGCATGAAGGTACAAGGATTGCCGGTCACGAAGGCACGAGGATCGCCGGTCACGAAGGTACAAGAATCGCCGGTCATGAAGGCACCAGATTGGCTGGCGGTGGACAGAGTGGATTCTTCGACAGCTTGAAGCTCTTCAAAAACGTCGAGAGCCGATGGGATATTTCCGGTTTCACTAAGAAACCAGACGAACCGCACACGGGCTATTAACATGAAACAACTGCTTATTCTGGTTCTCTCGCTTGTAGCTCCCCTTACCGTCAACGCCCAGAACTGGCCCTCGTTTCGTGGGCCAAATGCGTCGGGAGTTGCTGCGGGCGCCAAACCACCACTCACCTGGGACGTGGAGAAGTCACAGAACGTACTCTGGACGACTCCCGTTCCGGGTCTGTCGCACGCGAGCCCGATCGTTTGGGGCAATCGCATCTTCGTGATCACCGCGATCAGCAGCGAGGCGAAACCTACCTTCAAAGCCAAGGACCGCGGTATCGGCTTGGCGAACGATGACGTCTCGCACACGTGGCACATCTACAGCATCGACAAACGTAACGGACGGGTGACCTGGACCAGCAAAGCTTACGAAGGCGTGCCGAAAGCGAAGCGACACGTCAAAGCAACTCAAGCCAACTCCACTCCGGTAACCAACGGCCGCTACGTCGTAGCGGTTTTCGGTTCCGAAGGGCTCGCCTGCTACAACTTTGCCAACGGGAAGTTGCTATGGAAGCAGGATCTCGGCGTGCTGAATCCAGGACTTTGGGACGACAAGCAATCTTCCTGGGGACACTCGAGTAGTCCGATCATCTATCGCGACCTGGTGATCGTTCAGGCAGATGGACACAAACAGTCGTTCATCGCTGCGTTCAATCTGAAAGACGGCAAACAGGCATGGCATGTCGAGCGCAACGAGATCACGTCATGGACCACGCCGACGATTTACGAAAGCAAGAGTCGCACAGAACTCATCGCCAACGGCGGGCGCTACGTTCGTGGTTACGATCCGCTCACAGGCAAAGAACTCTGGCGCTTCGCCGATAACGATACGCAAGTGAAGATGCAGGCGCCGCTCGTCGCTCACGAGCTTATTTACATTACCGGCGGCTACCCGCCTGGACGTGCGATGTACGCGTTTCGTCCCGGCGCGGTGGGTGACATCTCGCTCAAGTCAGGTGAAACAAAGAACGACTTTTTGGCGTGGAGTTCGCCGAATGGCAGTCCTTACACACCGACACCGCTTATCTACGACGATCTACTTTACGTCCTTGCGGACAACGGTGTGCTCAGCGCGTACGACGCAAAGACAGGCGAGCGGATCTACCAGCAGCGGTTGCCGAGTTCGTTCAGTGCATCACCGGTTGCGGCGGATGGACGTTTGTATCTGGCGAGTGAAGACGGTGACGTGTTTGTAGTGAAGGTCGGAAGGCAATATGAGTTGCTGTCCCGCAACACTATGGGCCAACCGCTCATGGCCACCCCCGCGATCTCACAAAACATGCTGATCGTGCGTGGCGAAAATGCGCTCTACGCCCTCGGCGAACGCAAAACAGCGAAGTTTTAGCCAGCGAACCCAACATCCCGAACGTGAAGCGAATCAGGAAAGAGATCAGCAAGTGTACGAACTAACTTCGGAGACAGGTTCTCATCAAAGAGCAACTTCATGCTGCTGGGACGGTAAGTAACCTTCTCTCTCGATCAGCGGCAAACGCAATGCAGGCCTTGAGATCTTCACGGGTTAGGTCTGGAAAATCTTCGAGTATCTGCGCTTCGGTCATGTCAGAAGCAAGGTATTCCAAAACCTCATAAACGGTAATGCGTAAGCCGCGGACACAAGGCTTGCCTCCACGCTTGTTTGGGTCAATCGTGATGTAGTCCCGATAATCCATGCAGGCAGATTAAGATTGAACGATCGGCAGCGTCAAGGATTGTGTAGCGACACGTGCCTTGCTCAGTCACTTCATCAAGTAACTGCGGTGGATCCAGGCGGCGTCGTGGGCCATGTCGCGCGTTTCGAAGAAGATGCTCTTTTCTGCTTCGCGCTTCAACATGTGTGTGCGCTTCGTTACTTCGTTCAGGCTCTCAATGCCGCGTTCGCTGGCTAGCAGAAATTCACTCGTGGTGTTGAGCGACACAACTTCCTGTGTACTACTCGACATGCGCTCTGCGACTGCTTCGATAGCCGCAGTCTTCAATAGCCTCGGCCAGAATCGTCGGAACATCTCGTTCGAAGCATAAACATCGCCACTATTGAGTTCGTTGTTGATCGCGAATGCAAATCCGAGCACGTCGGGAGATTTCTCGACGATCGATAAGAGTTTGTTGACGTAGGCCGCCACCGACTCCTGAACTTTCGCGTTCTCGAGCGATAGCTGCAAACTCGAGGCTGAAGCACTCGCGCGAACCTCAGCGTTGAGGCCCCGGGCAAGTTTCTTTTGAGTTTCATCTACTTCGTTCCACACCCGCGCCTGCGACACCTCCTGCCTGGCCGCCATCTTCAACTCTTTGGACGCAATCATGTTGTTCGACATGCTGAAGTAGCCCGCTGTCTCGCTCCCACGTTGCGACCAGCGTCCGTGCTCGACGCAGAAGGCGTCGATCGGAATTCGTCCTGACTTTGCCGGCAGGATAAGATCGACAGCGAGTACGCGATCCTGCTGACCGCCCTTCACGATATCGCCCGCCTGCACGAAGACTTCTTCCGAAGCTGAGACGTTTTCGATCGCGAGCTCATTTACGTCGGCAGTTTCATGCACGATCACGATCTTGCGCTTCATTGCCTCTTCCAACGGAGTAAACAACCGGCTGTTCGGTTCGTTTGGCCCATGAACCAGGAAGATGGTGAGGTTCTCATGCTGGTAGGGTCCCGTAAGCCGGTACTTGCCGAGTTCAACCGCCTTCGGGTCGGGGATGGGTTCGATGGTTGGTGGATCTTGTAAAGAGAATCGGGCAAGTCCAACCCCAACTATAAAGGTGAGCAGCGCAGCCAGAATCGCAAAGGTTTTCTTCGTCATGACGACCTCGCAGAGTCTATTGTGGGTTCTCGTTTCTCGATCGAGATGAGAACGCCAGCAGCCTGATTTTCTTGCACTGTGTTTAGACACTCGAGGATGTGGAAAAGTTCCGGGCGTCTCATAAGAAGGGGTGGCCACGGAGGGCCACCCCTACAAATGTGGGACGAGAAACGCTTG